>CADCRH010000104.1 GCA_902803805.1 uncultured Ruminococcus sp. | reverse complement strand
GAATATTGCTGACTTATTCCATATGATGGCTGCTTGATGTTTTTGTGCATTTTCACTATGCTTTTTCAAATTTGCTCATTTATAGTTCTATAATTAAAATATGTTTCATTCATAAACCCCTCCTGCGCTATCGTATCATATCAATGATTCGATTTCAAGAAAAACTTCTGACACTGTGATGAAAAACAGGCTTTCCCTTGGACTGTTCAAGAAAGATGTGAGAGCATACAGGTACCGCATAACAAAACCAATGATCTGTTGGATACTGTTTCTTGATTGATTTGCAGATAAACAGGCGAGTTCAAAATTAAATCAAAAAGTTTTCCACCGACAGTGATAAATCGGTGGAAAACTTTTTTAGGGATTTAAAACAATGAGGAGGAGAAAACTTATTTGGTAATGATTCTGTCACCGAAGGTTACGGATACAACATCATTTGGGTCAATGACAAGATTTTCGTCATTGTCATTGCTGTAGGTATAAATACTGCTGATACAGATCGGCTTTGATGGGTCGTTGATGACATCGGTGTTATTCAAACCTGTGAAATGCCAATCGCTGCCCCAGTCAAAATAATAAGGACTGAAACCTCCGTATCGTCTGCATTGGATATTTGTCCCATCTTTCAGTGTCAGATATACATTATCCGTATGCATAAAGCGGTTAAACAGTTCATTACAGTCACTGCCGTCCGTTCTGTCTTTGTTGTATGATTCACCTTTGATTTTCAGTGAAAAGGCACCTACAGAAATATCATTCACGGAAAGTTGTGCACCGTTATACTCATAAAGATTGTTGTTTGCCGGTTCAAGATGGTTGGAGGACGGTTCATAATCCAGTGTCAAAGACAGATCAAGCCCTGTATTCAAAACCGTTCTTTCGGCAATCACCCATTGAAATGTGTCTGCTTTTTTATCGTGATAAACAGTCAGAATCTGATCATCATTCAGCAGGGAAGCGTATTGGTCGGCGATCGATTGCGGATAGCTGTCAAGATCATAGCCGTCATGAACATAACTGTCAACGTCATAATCGCAAACGACACTTTCGATATGGTAAGCATAAAATTTCGGGTCGATCACGATTTTGCAATCCTTGCCTACAGGATCGATACCGTCGGTGTTTACTCTGAAAATCGCCTTGATTGTTTTGGTGTCGCTGAAGGAACAGTCGAAGCCATAGCCCAAGCCGATATTCGATATTTCGTCATTGTTTTCAATGTACTCATACTCACGGTCAAGATGCATATTGAAGCTGAAATCGTCTTTCTGAACCGTTTTATCCTTTGTAATTGACGGGAAACTTTCACCGACAAAGCTGTTATTGACATCGCTGACAATATCGCTGCCATCCGCATTGGACAATTCAACTGCAATATAGGCACCCGTTTCGTCGCCTGTAATGCCGAGCAGCGCTGCACGGTAGCCTTCTTTTACCTTTAATGATACGTTGCTGCCGCCGTAAAGTTCGCCTGATGATTCGCCCGTAAAGTAATTGCCGAATGCGGTGTGAAACTGTCCCGAAGCTCCGACAACCGTTCCGATAACGGCAAGAGCCGACAATGAAGCCGCCAGCATTACGGCGATCTTTTTTCTGAAAGGTTTTTTGGTCTTAGGATTCAAACCAAGCTGCTCAAATGCATTGCTGCGAACACTACGGTAGTCGATCTCACTGCTTTCCGTGATTTTTTTGGAAAGGTCATCCTTTTTGTCAAGCTGCATAAAATCGAAAACATTCTTTCTTCTTGTAAGATTTTTCATCTCAATACCCCCTTTTGGCAAGTGCCTCTTTCAGCTTTTTTCTGGTACGTTTCAGCTTTGATTTGACTGTTTCAACATTCATCTCCATTGCTTCGGCAATTTTTGAAACCGACTGATAGTAATAATAATACCGTATGATAATTTCTCTGTCCGGTTGTTTGATCTGATCGATCTCCTGTCGAAGCAGAATGTTCAGCTCTTTTTGTTCAAAGTTTTCGTCAATCAGATCGGTGTCAGCTTGTTCAATTTCGCTTATATCGACAATATTACCGAATTTATTTTTACGCAGTCTGTCTTTTGCGCGGCTCTTGGCGATACAGCAGAGATAATTTTTCAGTGTTTCTTCTTTGAGTATTTCGGCATTTTTCCATAATGTCACAAAAACATCGGTCGTCACCCCCTCCACATCCGAATGTGTCAGCCTGCCGTTTGAAAGATTACCGATAATCGTTGCAACGAGCGGTGTATATTTTTTGATCACTTCTTCAAAAGCCTGCTCATTATGCTGTTTCAGTTTAACGGCAAGTTTCCTGTCGTCCATTCGGCTCATCTCCTTTATTTTGTCTTTCATTATTATATACGCACACTTTTTCCGAATGGGGGCAAAGATCAATGATAATGAACAATATTCACTTATATAACAAAAAACGGCGGTAAAAACCGTGTGATTCTTACCGCCGTGAAGATTTAATAATACAGGGTGCCAAGCGTTAATGTTGGAGTAACATAGGAAGTCAGGTCTTGTCTGGATTCTGCCGCATAAATGGTTCCGTCCGAATCATATACAAATGAATTGCTGCCGCTGTTAATATCGTCCTTAATGCTGGTGATTTCCGCATATTCACAGGCATTAATAACGGTTGCGCTTTTTGCCGCCACTCTGCGTCTGGATGTTGACGCAACCGCAGTCGGCAGGGTTGTTTGAGTAGAACTGCCGCGATTGGTGCTGTTAATACTGCCTGAGATAACAAGTGTATAATATTCCTTACACGCTTTGTTAAGCTCATCTGCTCTGTTTTCCGACTCGCTTTTGCTTGCCGAGTTGATAATAGTGATGATGCCGGGAATTGCAATTGCTGCAATAATTGACAGAATCCCGATAACCACCACCAACTCCGCAAGAGTAAAGCCTTTTTTGCTGTGTTTTACCGATTTGATTTTCATTGTACTTCCCCCTCCAAAAGTCCGAATTACTGCCTACATTTTTTTGGCAAACACCCCTTAACTATAATTTTAATAATAATTATTGAAAAGTCAATAAGTTTAACAAAAATTTTACCAAAATAATAAAAATAGATACATTTTTTGTATCTTTTGCACGCAATTTTTCTACTAAAATGCCTATCTATTGTATAATGATAATAGAATTTTTTGATTTTGCAAAGGCAAAAAACACATTATTCCTGATAGTCAAAATTTTAAAGGAATAAAAAATAAATCTGAAATCAGCACAATGATAACATCTTATTAAAGTATGATATTCAGTGATACCATTATCCGAAATTTTACTCTATGGAAAAGATCATCATAAATATTTTTGTTGAAAAAGAGTTATTTATGTGTTAATATTGAATTATCAAATACCAACACGGGGGATGTATATGGACGCTTTGAATGTTTTAACACAAATGGGATTTACCAAAATATCCGATAATAACTACTATCAAAGTATCAACGGATTTTTTGTGACGGTAACGGCAAATTCTATGGATATTAAGGTCGTTACTTATTGTGCTCCGACAGATATTTCGCTGGAAGGTACAGTGAATGATTTTGTTCGCAGTCAAAGTGCGGGAATCGGAACCGATCTGGCAAATTCGGGATACAGCAATCACAGGATCGAATTTCGTTTTTATCTGACTGCCGAAGAAAAGATCAATAGGAATGTTCAGAATGCGGTAAATGTTATCATAGCCGCTTCCTCAAGGTACAAACTGATTCCCGTATGTATGAAATGCGGCAGGGCATCGGAGGTAAAAATTCTTACCTATAACGGAAAAACAGGTCCTTTGTGTGATTTTTGCGCCAATTCTTCTCTAGGGACTGCCTCGTCTGCCGCATCTGCTCAGCAGAACTTTACAGGATACGGAAATAGTACGTCAGGCACTTCAACTCAGCCCACTAACGGTTATGGTTACGGCAACAGTACAACAGGTGCTTCAACTCAACCTACTGGCGGTTACGGCTACGGTAGCAATGCAACAGGTGCTTCAACACAGCCTACCGGCGGTTATGGCTACGGTAGTAGCAGTGCAACCGATACTTCAACACAGCCTACCGGCGGTTATGGTTATGGTAACAGTGCAACACGTGCTTCAACTCAGCCTGTTGGCGGTTATGGTTATGGTAACAGTGCAACAGGTGCTTCAACTCAGCCTGTTGGCGGTTATGGTTATGGTAACAGTGCAACAGGTGCTTCAACTCAGCCTGTTGGCGGTTATGGTTACGGTAACAGTACAACCGATACTTCAACACAGCCTACCGGCGATTATGGCTACGGCAATAATACGAGCGAACAGCCGCAGCAAAATAATGGTTTTAGCTATAATGATGTTTCGTCAACCTACAGTTCATACGGTTCGGGCGGCTATCCAAATGCTAATGTACCGATGAACAGGGGTTACGGCAATCCTCTCAATCAGCCGGATAATTTTACAAAAGAACTGATGATTTCCATTTTGGGAGGACTTGGCGGCGGTCTTGCCGGTGCAATCCTTTGGGTCATCTTTTCTTTCTTTGGAAGAATCGTATTTATATCGGGTATTGTCGCAGGCTATATTGCAACACTGGTTGCGATCTCAACGGGCGGCAACAAACGTGGTATTAAAATTTTAGCGGCAATTATTTCGTCGCTGGTCGTATTCGGAATCGGTATGTATTTCGGACTTGCCGTAGATGTTTATACTGCCTTTGACGGTGCTCTGACCTTTGATCAGTCAATGGGTTCCATTCCTTTGCTGTTCCGATATTTCCCCGAAGCCAAAACTGCCTTTCTGCTTGACAGCGGTTTAGGACTTCTGACTTTTGTAGTCGGTGTCGTCATTACATTTACAAAGAAAAAATAATACTAAAAAATCAAAAATGAGGGATCGGAAGTAAAAACTGCAAATTCCGAAACCTCATTTTTTCATTTATAATGATATTGACGAATTTTTCCCAATCAACTATAATAGGAATGCAAGGCGATATGCCGAAAACAGCAGGTATCTGTATCATTTGGAAATCTATCATCATTTCAGAACAATGAATGACATAAAACCAATGGGAAAAGAGTGATTGATCAATGTCGAAAAAAGTTTGTCCGAGCTGCGGAGCAAGCTATGGCGACAGCTCGGTATTTTGCAGACAGTGCGGTAAAAAACTGATTGAATTTGAAGTCGGCACAAATGAAAACAACAGTGTTGTCTTTAATGAGGTCAACAACGACACACAAAAACCGAAAATTCAACAGATAAAATCATCCAACACAAGAACCGCTGTGAAAACACAGCCCCTTACCTCTTATGACGGGATCAGAGTTCCGGACAAGAATTCGGATAAACAGCAAACACAGGAATTTGACCTTTCGGATGAGCTGCCAAAAATACAGCAGCATTATGGCGGCAGTTCAATGGATCATATTCCGACAAGAGATTGTCCGCGCTGCGGAGCGATCATTCCTGCCGACAGCCGTTTTTGTCCGGCGTGTAAGGAAGAATTGAGCGACAATTATTTTGCCGATGATGACTACGGGCAGACCAGAAACCTGAAAACCCCCATCATCATTATTTGTTCGGTCATTGGGGTGATACTTCTGTCGGTTCTGATCGTCAGAGCATTGTCCAACAACACTGCCGAAGAAGAATCATCACTGCAAAGCTCAATGATGTCTTCCATCATTGCCGACAGTAGCATTGAAAGCAGTACAGAGGAAATCATTTCTTCCGAACCGGAAGAATATTCCTACGAGGAATCGGAGTATTCCGAAGAATCCGAATATTACTGGTACTGGGAAGAAAGCGATGACGAGAGCAGCGAAGATGAATCCTCAGAGGAAAGCTTTGAAGAAAGCAGTGAGGACGAATCCTCGGAGCAAGAGGAAAGTAATCTTGAATCCAGTGAAGAAGAATCTTTTGAAGAAAGTAATTTTGAATTCAGCGAAGAAGAATCCTTTGAGGAAAGTGATTTTGAAAGTTCTGACGAATTTTGGTGGGACGAAAGCTCCGAAGAAAGCTCTGAATTGGAATTTTCATTTGAAAGCTTTGATATTTCGATCAATTCATTTCCGTTTTAACCAACCGGCAGTCATTTTGGTGACTGCCGATTTGTTGACTTAGAGCCTGTTTAATATCTGTGCCGTGGGGCGCTAAGATTTTAAACAGGCTCTTAGGGAATAGGTTGACAAATTTCAATTTTTCAATAAGATACAATAAAATAATTATATAGGTCTGAAAAACGTTTTGATATTGACTAAATTTTCACGGAATAATATAATGATATAGTTGCTGAATTCTGTCAGGAATTGATAAAATGGAGGAAAGAAATTTGGAAAAGGAAAATCAAAAAATAA
The DNA here is from genome assembly GCA_902803805.1 of uncultured Ruminococcus sp. Classification (GTDB taxonomy): domain Bacteria; phylum Bacillota; class Clostridia; order Oscillospirales; family Acutalibacteraceae; genus UBA1213. Next base: position 3,990 of record CADCRH010000104.1, on the reverse strand, counting down.
AAGGAAATGAAAATCCGCTCGGCTATCAAAAAATATCGTCACTTTTGGCGAATTTCGCTATACCCAGTATTGTGGCAATGGTCGTCAGTTCTTTGTACAATGTGGTTGACCAGATTTTTATCGGCAGGGGAGTAGGCTATCGCGGAAATGCCGCTACGAATGTTGCGTTCCCGATCACAACCATCTGTATGGCTTTAACGCTGACGATCGGTATCGGAACCGCGGCAAGATATTCCCTGTATCTCGGCAAAAAACAGGAAGAAAATGCCGCCAAAACTATCGGCGCGGGTATCTGTATGATGATCACGTTCGGACTTTTGTATGCACTGATTATCGGTATTTTTCACAAACCTATGCTGATCGCATTCGGTGCCACGGACAATATTCTGCCGTATGCCGTAGAATATACCAGTATCACGGCGATCGGTCTGCCGTTTCTTCTTGTGATGAACGGTATGAGCAATATTGCAAGAGCCGATGGAAGTCCGATGTATTCAATGGTTTCAATGCTCATCGGTGCGGTCATCAACACCATATTGGATCCGATTTTTATTTTTGTTTTTAATATGGGTGTAGGCGGCGCTGCGTGGGCTACGGTCATCGGTCAGATCATTTCGTGTATTTATGCCGTTTTGTATATCAGAAAGCTGAAAAGAGTCAAACTCAAAAGAAAACATCTGACACTCTCTTTTAAAGAAATGGGGCAGACTGCTCTGATGGGTATGAGTAACGGTATGACACAGATTGCCATTACGCTTGTTCAGGTCGTGATGAACAATCTTCTTGTCTATTACGGAGCAATGTCGGAATACGGCGCGGATATTCCTCTTGCCGCAAGCGGTATCGTTTTAAAGGTCAACGCAATCATCCTTTCCTTTATTATCGGTATCGTTCAGGGAATGCAGCCAATTGTCGGCTTCAACTATGGTGCGAAGAAGTACGGCAGGGTAAAGGAGGTATATAAGCTTGCTGTCATCAGTGAGTTGGTTATTACAGTGATCGGATTTTTTATCTTCCAGCTTTTTCCCAGAGAAGTTTTGTCCATCTTTGGTTCGGGCGAAAAAGAGGAATTGTATTTTGAATTCGCCATTTTGTTTATGAGAACATTTTTGTTACTGCTGCCGCTGGCAGGCATACAGATGATCTCGTCAAATCTGTTCTCCGCTATCGGAAAGCCGCTGCGCGGTGCTTTGCTTTCCTTGACAAGGCAGGTATTTTTCCTTATCCCGCTGATGATCATTCTTCCCCAGTGGATGGGATTGATGGGAATTATGGCAGCCGCACCGATTTCCGACTTTATTTCGTTTATCACCGTTATGATATTTATTATTCACGAATTTCGTTTGATGAATCAAAAAGAAAATTCCATACAGACAACACGCTTGGCAAAACCCGTCAGCGAATAAACACATCTCCCCGACAAAAAGTTTGTGTCGGGGAGATGTGTTTTTATCTGTTAAAATGTTATTTGCCGCTTACCACAACGGTTTTGACCAGGTGGTCAAGATGTAAGATTTGAACTGTCCTGCCAGATCTGTACCGACCTCAAATGACATTTTTGCTTCCAGTTCCTGTCCGAATACTTTGATTTTTACTTTCGGATAGGTACAACTTTCCTGGGGCATATCCTTAAAAAGACTTTCGTCCAAACCAAAGGCATACATTGCCTGCTTTTTGGAAAGATCAAGGAATATCGGCTTATACTTTGCTTTGAATTCCTCATCGGTCATATCGCCCTTTGACAGCTCGGCGGACGCTGTCGGAAGATCCAATGTAAATTCTTTTATATCTGTTTTTCCGTCGGGTGTTTGAAACAGCTCAACTTTTACATTAACGTGCTCCTGCATCATATATGTATTCTGTTCGCTGCCTTTTGTGCCTTTGATCTCATAGTAAACAAAAACCGTTTCATCGTCATATTTGACATAGCTGAATTGTGCGCTGTCCATATCCGAAAATATGGTTTTTTGATAGGGTTCGTATTCGCCGCCGAATTGGAGCAGCTTATCGAAAAAACGATCTTCCTTATCAAGATCTGTGTCACCGACATCTGCTTCCAGCATTTCAGAAAGCTTGATGGGCATTTCAAAGGTTTTGTAACCATTATTATAGTAATCAAACGGCTTTCCGCTTTTTGCGCCTGTTACATTTGTATCTCTGTAGGTGACGGAGAAAATGGCAGTCACATTGTCGCCTTCACTGTGACAGTATAATTGACAAAGCAGGCTATACTCTCCTTTTCCGTCAGGTGTTTTGATGGTGATACTGGCTCTGTTGGAAGTATTTTTTTCTCATCGTCATCGCCGTCCTGATAAACAAGATACTCCGCTATTTCTTCACCGAATACTTCCTTTACGATCGGATACATTTCCTCCTGTGTCAGCTCCGTTTTTGTAAAATGAAGATAACACTCATCGGGAGCATTAAATCTGCTATAGGTTCTTGTCACTTCAACGTGAACATTATTTTTTGATGAACTGTACCAAGAAGCTTTTTCTTCCGCACTCTTATCATATGCCATATACATTTGTGAGTAGGTATGTTTTTGCTGATTGGTGTTTTCATCCCCCAGGTTACTGTAATCCTGAAACTCTCTTATTTCTTTTTCACCCTCGGCAAACCCGTATTTCGTTCTCAGCACTTCATTTTCTTTGATCGCTTTTGCGGCTTTCTCATAATCCACCGTATAGGCAGGCGTGGCGGTAGTGACCTTTGTTTTGCCGTCAAAAAGTTCGACCGTTTCATAAGTGGAATCCTTAAAAGTCGGCTGTTTGACATTTTCCTTGAATTTCCAATCCTTTAAAGGAGCAAATTCTTCTTTGGAGCTTTCTGCTTTGGAACTTTCTTCTTTGGAGGACGCCACAGATTCGCTGCTTTCGTCTGCTGAAGACTCCTCTTTGCTTTCTTCCTCGGAATTTTCCGATTCCTCTGTCGATATTTCAGAAAGCTGCGAACTTGCACTTTCAACTGGAATACTGCCCGAATTATTTTTGGTGGCAAGCACGACACCCAAAACGCTGCCGCCTACAATTACTGCGGAAATAATGGATATTAACACTATCTTTGCTGTCTTTGTCATTGCTTTTTCCTTTCCTGCTGCGGCAGCCGTTCCCGAAATTCCCGTCGGGGAGCCGCTGCCTGTTGATGTTGTATTTTGGTAAGCACTGCCGGAAGCCGAAGAATTCGGTGCATTGAAATTCAATGCAGGCGGTGCGGCACTGACTTCCGCTCTTTGGAGCCTGAACAGATAGGGGATAAACGGAAGTGCGGTCATACAGCGAAGTTTGTAGCCCTTGTTTTCAAAACGCTCGATCTCTTTGCGCATAAATTTCCTTGCATAAGTAAGGCGGCTTTTGATCGTACTTTCGGGACAGCCGTAAAGTTTGGCAATTTCCTTGACGGTCATTCCCTGGTAGTAAAACAAAAACATTGCCGTGTGCTGTTCCTCCGGCAGTCTTGACATTATCGCGTCAAGCGTTGTTTTTACATCGGATTCTATCACCGTATTCTCGAAAGATACTTCAAAATCCATCACGTCCATCATTTGCTGAAGGTCTTGGCTCTGTTGCAGGGATATTTTGTTCATACGCTTCAGAAAATTAATGGATTTGTTGACGGCTATGCGGTTGATCCACGCACGGAAGCTGTTGACATCATTCAGCATATGGATATTGGTAAATACTTCGATAAAGGTATCCTGTACAATATCCTCCGCATTCTGATGATCATTCAGAACCTTGACGCACGTAAAATAAACGTCCGGATAGTATTCCTGATACAGAACGGCAAAAGAATCTTTATCGCCGTTTTTGGCGCCCGAAATAGCCGAAGCGAGCTGTTCGCTGTTGAAATTCATTGAAAAATTCTCCTTTCATATATAAAGACAATCAACTGCGGAAAAAGGACTTAAGGCAACACCGCATAATTGCGAAGTCATTGAAAATATGATATAATAAAAACATGAACAGACAGATGACACTGGCAGAAATG
>CADCRH010000103.1 GCA_902803805.1 uncultured Ruminococcus sp. | reverse complement strand
TCCGCTTTTACTTCGGGAGTTTCCTCTGTCGGTTCTTCCTCTGTTTTTACTTCGGGAGTTTCCTCTGTTGGTTCTTCCTCCGTTTTTGCTTCGGGAATTTCCTCTTTGGGTTCTTCCTCTGTTTTCACTTCGGGGGTTTCAACAATGGTTGTTTCTTCCGATTTTTCCACGGGGGGTTCCTCTGTCGGCTCCTCCTCTGTTCTTTCTTCGGGGATTTCGGATTTTGTATCATTGGAAATAACCGCTTCCGTTGCGGCAGGCTTCAGCTTACCGAAACGCTTTTCAAATTTCGATACACTGTCAATAGTTTCAATGGGCTTCGGTTTTTCCGTCAGAGTGGACTTTGACGGTACAGGATTCAAGGAAGCCGTTCTGTTTTTGCCAAAACGTTTTTCATATGCCGAAACTTCCTTTTCGGGTTCTGATTTTTCCTGCGCCTTTTCACGGTCGGTCAGCGTTTCACCGATCTGTTCTATTTCCGTATGGCGCTTTGCATTGCCTCCGGCAAATACAATACCCTCCATTTCAATGGGCTGATGGGCAGGTTTGACCTCCGTTTTGGGCTGAACAGGCTTGATCATTTCCACAAATGATTTGTCCTCTTCCTGCTTGATGATGTCATCTTTGGATTTTTCGGCAGGAGATTTTTTTGCCTGCTCCTCTGTTTCATCTTCCCTCGTTTCTTCGGCAGCAGGCTCTGTGGGTTTTTCCGCTGCCTTTTCAAAAACGGATTTTGTCAGCTCTTCCGCCGTTTTGTCAAGAAGCGATGTTTTCGGGGCTTCTGCCGTTTTTTCGGAAATCGGCTGAATAGGCTCCGCCGCCTTTTCGGGAACAGTTTTGGCAGCCGCCGCTTCCGTTTTTGCCGCAGCCGGTTCTTTCGGCTTTTCGGGCTTCACCGGTTCGGGGACGGTCTTTTCAACTGTCGGCTTTATTGTTTTCGTGGATTTTTCCGACGAAATATCTTTCTTCACCGCCGACGGCTCAGGCTTATCCTTTTTCACATCGGAGTTCTCGTTCATATAGGAAACAACCGTGTTCTCATTGGAAATTTCTTTTTTGGGTTCTTCCTTCTTTTCGGGTACAGCGGTTTTGGTTTTGTTTTTCTCCTCTGCCTTTTTTTCTTCGGCAGCCTTGTTTTTTGATTTACGGTAATTAAGACCGACAATGATAATTGATGTCAGGAACATTATCGCGATCACCGAAGCCGCCATCAGATAAATATATCTGATATCCAGCTCGTCAACCGTCAATTTTTCGGTTTTGCTTTCCTGAACCGAAGATTGAACAACCGGCTTTGTACCGTCAAACATAACACTGTTCATAATGTTATGAAGCAACTTTTTTTGATTTGGTGTGACCTTGCTGTTGTATGACTGGAACGTGATAACGATTTTGGTTCCCTTGACAATGGTGTATTCCTGAATACCGACGATCTTTGTACTGCTGGAATCATACTGTGTGTCGAGTGTCAGAAACAATACATTGTTGAATTTCGTTTTTGAACAGCCCGCATAGATATTCTGCTTCAAAAGATTATCGATGACATCCTGAATTTCATCGTTGGAAAGCGAAGTGAGTTCATTGATGGTTTTGGTATTCTCGTTTTTCACAAGCTGAACGGTTATATCATAGCTGAAATCCTTTGCACTGGCTTTGATATATGTATCCGTTGATTGAAAACTCTCCGTCACTTCTTCTTTGGTAAGCTTGCACGCCTTTAAAGAGGGATCGTCTTTGTCAATATCCCTTGTCAGAATATACAGATTGTCTGGCAGGCTGATCGACATATCAACACTGTCCAGCTTATATTCTTTATAGTTCAGGGAATCCGCGTCAATATCCTGTGATGATTCCGAACTTTCCTGTTCTGTACTTTCAGGCTCCGAAGATTCTGCGCTTTCGTTATCAGTGTTTGACGAATCATCGGAATCATTGCTTTCATCAGCCGAAGAATCAGATGGTTCCTCAGAAGAACTTTCACTGTCCGAAACGGTATCTTCTCCTTCCGAAGTGTCAGACTCGGACGATTCCGATATACTCTCACTGCCCGATGATTCCGAACTGCTGTCACTGCTCTCGGCAGCCACTGCACTCTCCTCCTCAGCGGAAGATGTCAACTCCGACGAAGTGTCCGAACTTTCGTCACCCGGTTCGGCAAACGCAGGAACAGAAAAAGAAAGTGCAATCAGCGCCGCTGCAATTAATGCAGTAAATTTTTTCATTTTATGACCTCCTTATACTGTACATATAAAGGTGCGGTTATTTTTAACGAGCATAAATATTGCATTATAAATTGACAATATATAATCTATTATACTGTAAGAGCGGCTAAATTACAAGTACAGGATTCAATTTTGAAAAACAAATGTAGAGGGATTTGTTTCCAAAACCGTTTTTGGCGCAGAAAAAGACGTTCGCACATCTAAAAAGCCCGAAAGCCAATGCACGAACGTCAAAAACAGGATCATTATTTGATTACTCTTACACGAACAACACCGTCAACGGATTTGATTGCGTCAGCGGTTGCATCGCTTACATCGCTGGCAACATCAAGAATGGAATAAGCATAGTCTTTTCTTGACTGGCTTGCCATACTCTCGATATTGATATTGCTTTCCGAAAGCTTTGCGGAAACAGAGCTGATGATGTTCGGAACATTCTTATGAATGACACAAACTCTTGCTGCGCCCGTTCTCGGCATCGAAACAGCAGGAAGCGTTACAGAATTGGTAATATTGCCGTTTTCAAGATAATCTTTGATCTCATCGGCAGCCATTCTTGCGCAGTTGTCCTCGGATTCAGGCGTTGAAGCACCAAGGTGCGGTGTTACGATAACGCCCTCTGCACCCAGAATATCATCTGTTGCAAAGTCGGTCACATAAGCGGCAACTTTCTTGTCCTCAATTGCTTTCAGCACATCTGCGGAAACAACAAGGTCTGCTCTTGAATAGTTCAGGATTCTTACGCCGTCTTTCATCTTTGCAATGTTCTCGGCATTGATAACACCCTTTGTATCGGGGGTCAGCGGAACGTGAACCGTAATATAGTCACTGTCGGCAAAAACATCATCAAGTGTCACAACGTGCTTTACTTTTCTGGAAAGTTTCAGAGCGTTGTCAACGGAAAGATACGGGTCATAACCGATGACATCCATTCCCAGCGCAACAGCGGCATTGGCTACGAGAATACCGATCGCACCAAGACCGATAACGCCGAGTGTTTTACCCTGAATTTCGGGACCTACAAACTGGCTCTTGCCTTTTTCCACCAGCTTTCCGACAGCGTCGCCGTTGCCCTTGAGTGTTTTAGCCCACTCAATACCGCCTACGACATTTCTCGAACTGATGAGAAGTGCTGTCAAAACAAGTTCTTTTACGGCATTGGCATTTGCTCCGGGGGTATTGAAAACAACAATACCCTTTTCCGAGCACTTGTCGAGCGGAATATTGTTGACGCCTGCACCTGCTCTGGCAATGGCAAGAAGGCTTTCGGGAAGTTCCAGATCGTGCATAGCAGCCGAACGAACAAGAACCGCGTCGGGATTCTGTACATCGTCTGCTACTGTATAGTTATCTCCGAGTCGTGAAGTACCGACAGAAGAAATTTTGTTGAGTGTCTGAACGTTAAACATTATTAAAGTCACCCTTTGTATCATTAAGATTTATTTTGATCATATCAGCTGTTTTGTGCTTCAAATTCGCCCATAAACTTTACGAGCTTTTCAACGCCCTCAACAGGCATTGCATTATAGATAGACGCTCTCATACCGCCAACCGAACGGTGTCCCTTGATGTTAACAAAATCATTGGCAGTTGCTTCCTTGATGAATTTCGCGTCAAGTTCATCATTGCCCGTAATAAACGGTACATTCATCAGTGAACGGTCTTCCGGAACAACGGTTCCCTTGAATAGATTGGAGTTGTCAAGGAAGTTGTAGAGAATACCGGCTTTCTTTTCGTTGATCTCTTTCATCTTCTCAAGTCCGCCAATATCGTTCTTGATCCATTCAAGCACCAGCTTTGCAATGTAGATCGTCCAACACGGCGGTGTATTGAACATTGAGCCGTTGTCTGCGTGTGTCTGGAAGTTGAACATTGTCGGGCAGATGTCGCTTGCGTGACCGATCAGGTCTTCACGAACGATCACAACGGTAAGACCTGCGGGAGCCATATTTTTCTGAGCACCTGCATAAAGAATACCGAACTTTGAAACATCGATCGGAGTGGAAAGGATACAGGAAGAAATATCGGCAACCAGCGGCACATCGCCTGTATCGGGAAGCTCGTGATAAACCGTACCGTAAATGGTGTTGTTCATACAGATATAGAAATAATCTGCGTCCTTTGTAAATGTATCGGGGTCAAGCTTCGGAATATAAGAGAAAGTCTTATCCTTGGAAGAAGCGACAACATTTGCCTCACAGTATCTTGCCGCTTCCTTGTAAGCCTTTGTTGCCCACTGACCTGTCAGAACATAGTCAGCTTTCTTGCTCTTTGTGGCAAGGTTGAGCGGAATAGCGGCAAACTGTGATGATGCGCCGCCCTGAAGGAAAAGTACCTTATAGTTATCGGGAATGTTCATAACCTCACGAAGAAGTGCTTCCGCACCATCAATAATGCCCTGAAAAACCTTTGAGCGGTGTGACATTTCCATTACAGACTGTCCGCTTCCCTCATAGTCGAGCATTTCGGCAGCCGCCTTGTTAAGCACTGCTTCGGGAAGGATAGAAGGACCTGCGGAGAAATTGTAAACTCTTTTCATTTGAATGCCTCCAAAAAGTATATTTGCATTTTGCATTACTTATGCACTGATACGTTATAATTATAGTTCAATTTCCTTTATAAGTCAATTCATAAATAACAATTTTCGCACTTTCTTCCTTTTAAAGTATCAATTAAAGTAAATTTTCTCCATCACAACAAACAGTAAAAATAAAAAGCCACTCAAATTTTTGAATGACTTTTTATCTTTCAGTACAAAGTGAATTTGCAGTTTATTTATCTCTTACTCTGACCGCTTCCTCGTCGGCGTGACGAATCATCGCACGTTTGATCTTGCCGCCTACGGTTTTCGGCAGTTCATCAACAAATTCGATCACTCTCGGATATTTATAAGGTGCGGTCGTTCTTTTCACGTGATCCTGAAGTTCTTTGATCAGTGCTTCATTCGGCTCATATCCCTTTTTGATCACGACGGTTGCCTTGACAATCTGTCCGCGTACAGGGTCGGGAACACCTGTTATTGCACATTCCACAACGGCATCGTGCTCCAGCATTGCACTTTCAACCTCAAACGGTCCTATACGATAGCCCGAACACTTGATAACGTCATCATTACGTCCGACAAACCAATAGTAACCCTCGCTGTCGCGCCAAGCCATATCACAGGTATTATAGTACTTTCCGAGAAGAAATTCATCGGTCATTTCCTGATGGAGATAATATCCTGTAAACAAGCCCGTAGGAGGATTATTTTTTACATCCCATACGCATATAGAGCCTTCCTCCCCTACTGCAACCTCGTTTCCGTCATTGTCAAGAAGTCTTATGTCATAAAGCGGTGAGGGCTTACCGGTTGAACCGATTTTTATATCATCCCATTGGAAATCCGCAAGCAGAACGCTTCCTTCAGACTGACCGAAGCCCTGATAGATGTTATGTCCCGTGAATTTGTACCATTTGGAGTTCACCTCCGGATTGAGAGGCTCACCTGCCGTTGCCCAGTGCTGAATAGACGAAAGGTCATAGCTCGCAACATCTTCCAGCAGCATAAAACGGTACATTGTCGGCGGTGCACAGAAAGTAGTCAGCTTGTAGTCCTGCATTTTTTGAAGCAGCTTTGCAGGAACGAATTTATCCATATCATAGGCAAAAATAACTGCTCCGCATATCCACTGACCGTAAATTTTACCCCAGCCGAACTTTGCCCAGCCTGAGTCAGTCACACTCATATGAAGTTTATCTTCCTGCACTTGCTGCCAATATTTAGCGGTAACGATATGTCCGAGGGGGTGTGCGAAATTATGCTGCACCATTTTCGGGTTGCCCGTTGTACCCGAAGTGAAATAAACAAGCATTATGTCGTCTTTGGTAACTGCTTCCTCACCTGTCGGGCGCTCAAGTGTATCGGGAAACTTTGCGATCTCTTTCTCAAAATAATCCCAGCCGTCACGCTTTTCTCCGACAACGATATGATGATGAATTGTCGGGGATTCGGGCAATGCTTTTTCAACCTGCTCTATGACAAAATCATCATTGACACAAACGATGGTCTTTGCCTTTGCGGAATTGGCACGATAGACAATATCTTTTTTGGTAAGCTGAAGTGTACTCGGAACAATGACAGCACCGATCTTATTGATTGCAGCCGCACAAACCCAATATTCCCAACGGCGGCGAAGAATCAGCATCACCACATCGCCCTTTTTAATGCCTATGCTTTTGAAATAGTTGGCTGTCTGATTGGAAAGACGGCTGATGTCCTTAAATGTAAAAATCTTTTCCTCATCGTGGTCATTGCACCAAACAAGCGCCTTTTTGTTTTCATCCTGCTTCGCCCATTCGTCAACAATGTCAAAACCGAAGTTAAAATTCTCCGGAACATTGACCTTGTAATTCTTCTTGAAGTCCTCATAGGAATCAAACTCAATACGGGGTAAAAATCTGTCCAACAACATTTTCATTCTCCTTTATCAATTATTTCTATGTTAAGTTTTGACATCATCCATACACAAATAACACTAAAATGACATTTAATAACATAATAATAATCTCTGCTGCTTTAATAGTAATGATAACATACCTATAATTTACTGTCAAGTTAACTTTTATATCTTTATTGGTCATTATCGTATCAATATTATTTTTTCACTAAGGATCTCATCGATCCGTTATAATACTTTTCACTCAGATCCGCCGCAATCACTCTTTCATCAAGCACAAGAAGATTCATTTCAACAGGAGAATCATCTGTTTCGTTTTGCACATCAAAAGTATATTTTATGCATTGTCTGCCCTTGTATTTTTCAAGATCAAGTCCCATTTCCTTCTGAATGTCATTATAGTGTTTATAAATGTCATTAAACTTCAACGGAACGGTCACCTTTTCAACATATGTCGGTTGATTCGTGACTTTGATATGAAACTGTCCTGCAAATTTTATCAGGTCATCATTTGACCTCGCAGCAGTCGAATACTCCCTTTCTCCGCAATTGGCGGTAAAATCACGGCTGCCGAAAAGTAAAAGGCAAATCACAAGAACTCCGAAAAAAATCAACGCGGAAAAAGCAAGAAATAAAATTTTTTTGGATTTTTTTGAAGCGCTGAATGAAAAGATCACCAAAAATTTTTCTCCCCCTTGAAAACGGCAGCATACAAAATGTTACCGTTCGGAATATTAAGTATCTGTCTGAACATATAATAATTGAGTGAGGTGAAATCAATGACAAACAAAAATAATTCTTTTTACAGTCAGTCTATCCACGAAATCGGCTCACCTATCGACCTGTTGGGAAATGAAAACGAACCCCGATATTCCAACAGCAGAGTGATGCCGTCACAGTTTTCATTTCCGACATTGCCGATAGGCTGTACCTTTATCCGCAGTCTTGGAACAGACAGGGATAATGATTTAAAGAGTTGATTGACCGATAAAGCTGCACATCGCCTCACGGCGGTGTGCCTGTTACATATATATTGCAGGTATTTGTTTTTATTCAAAAATTTTTTAGAAAATTTTTAAAAAAGTGTTGACAAAACGATTGAGCTGTGATAATATATAGAAGTCGTCGGGAAACAACGGCGAAACAAAAGATCACACTCGCTGGTGTAGCTCAGTTGGTAGAGCAGCTGATTTGTAATCAGCAGGTCGGGGGTTCAAGTCCGTCCACCAGCTCCATAAAAACAAGCCTACTTTTAGAATTTTAAGTAGGCTTTATAAAACGGGAGAGTTCCAGAGCGGTCAAATGGGGCAGACTGTAAATCTGTTGCTTCGGCTTCGGTGGTTCGAATCCACCCTCTCCCACCAATTTGATTAGTGTAAAGGCAAGGAATGTGTTCCTTGTCTTTTTTCTGTTTTATAAACGTTTTATTTTGAGCTGTGTATCAGACAGATATTGAAATTTTGAGAACGCCCGATAACGATACCTTGTAAGGTCAGTATATTGCATTCAGTAAAAAATAGCAAGCAAAGCGAATATAGCTTTACTTGCGGTGCGAGTGTATTTGGTTTGTTATGTGCCGATTGGTTTGAATGTGAACTACCCATTGTCTAAAGCCAATGGGCTTCCTGCTTCATCGTCCTCGTAACCTACTAACTCCACAGGCGTAAAATCGGG
>CADCRH010000102.1 GCA_902803805.1 uncultured Ruminococcus sp. | reverse complement strand
GAATGCACAGGTTTCTACTGCTCAAAAGAAAAGTCAATGGCACACATCAACGCTGGTGCTAAGAAGGTTGTTATTTCTGCTCCCGCAGGCAATGACCTCAAAACAATCGTATTCAGCGTTAACGAGAAGACACTTACAGCAGAAGATACCATCATTTCCGCTGCTTCTTGTACCATCAACTGCCTTGCTCCTATGGCAAAGGCTCTCAACGATTATGCAGCTATCCAGAGCGGTATTATGTCAACGATCCACGCTTACACAGGCGATCAGATGATCCTTGACGGTCCTCACAGAAAGGGCGACCTCCGCAGAGCAAGAGCAGGTGCTGCTAACATCGTTCCGAACTCAACAGGTGCTGCAAAGGCAATCGGTCTTGTTATTCCCGAACTCAACGGCAAACTCATCGGTTCTGCACAGCGTGTTCCGGTTCCGACAGGTTCCACAACCATTCTCACTGCTGTTGTTAAGGGCGCTGACGTAACAAAGGAAGGCATCAACGCTGCTATGAAGGCTGCTGCTTCTGAGTCCTTCGGTTACAATGAGGAGCAGATCGTTTCTTCTGACGTTATCGGTATGAAGTACGGCTCACTCTTTGACGCTACACAGACAATGGTTAGCAAGATCGCTGATGATCTTTATGAAGTACAGGTTGTTTCCTGGTACGATAACGAGAACAGCTACACAAGCCAGATGGTTAGAACAATCAAATATTTTGCTGAACTCGGCTGATAAAACGTTAATAGCGTAATCAAGAAATGATGGTGTCGTGTCACGGTTTTTCTGTGGCACGGCACTTTTTTTATTGCCAATACCAATGTATGGTGTTATAATGAAAAAAATACCGGTTCTTTGTTCACGGGAACCGAAATACCAATAGGGAGTGTTGAGTATGAACAGAGCAGAAAAAGCGGTGGAATACAAGCACAACAAAAACAATTGCTGTCAGGCGGTTTTAAAGGCATTTGCCGATCAACTGCCGTTTGACGAAAAAACGCTCGGTGCGCTTGGTTCGGGATTCGGAAACGGAATGGGCTGTACGGAGGCGACCTGCGGCGCACTGTGCGGTGCCGTCATTGCGGCAGGGCTTCTCAACGATTGCGGCAAGCCGACCACTGTACAGTCAAAAGCAATGCTGAAAGCATTTAAAGAAGCGTCGGGTGCGACTGTCTGTGCGGATTTAAAGGGAGTGAAAACAGGAATCGTTCTTTGTTCGTGCGATGACTGTGTGAGAAATGCCGTTGATGTTCTTGAAAAAAGTCTTGCGGCAATGGAAAGCGCAAAAACCGCCGAAGCACTGAAAGGACTGTAAAAAACACAAAAATGTGTTTTTTGAAACAGCGGAGATGATAGACTTTTTGCCTGTTTTATGGTAAAATAACGGTGTTGCTTGAACGGTTTGCCGAAAAAATACAGACAGGGAAAGGACAGTGAAAAAACCAAAAAGAAAAAGTATGACAAGAACAGTCTAAGATAGATTCAATAAGGGGGAATTCAAAAAATGAATGGGGTTGTAAGAAAAACAATATCCGTTGTTTTACTGTTAGTGCTGCTGATCGTTCCGTGCGTATCGCTGAGCGCAAGTGCAGAAAAGGCAGATGTCTATACCGAAAACGGTCAGATGGATATGGATGTTGTCTTTGTATTGGACGCCAGCGGTTCGATGCTGTATTCCGACCCGAATAAAGTAGCGTTGGATGCAGTGAACTTATTCGTTGACTTGTGCGATGAATCCTGTAGTGTCGGTTATGTCGTCTATAGTGAAAAGATCGTAGCGTCAAGTTCCATTATCAGTCTGAGCAATCAAAAAAATCTGAAAAATCTGAAAGAAAATATCGGGAAAATTGAATATGACCCGAATGGTGATACCGATATTGCACTAGGTCTGACAAAGGCGATGAATCTTCATTCGGAAAATCAATCATCCGACCCTAACAGGAAAAAAGTCATCGTATTGTTGAGCGACGGTAATACCCATCTGATCAACGGACCGAGAACAGTGGCGGAATCCAATAAAGAGCTGTCAAGTACTTTACAATCGTTAAACAGTAAAAACATTCCGGTCTATTCGATCGGATTGAACTATGATAACACACTGGACAAAAAGGAACTGGAGAAAATATCCGCCAAAACAAACGGAAAATTCTATGAAACCAACACTTCGGACAAACTGACTTTCATTACTTCGGACATTTTCAGTGACATCTACAAGCTGGAAGGTACGGAGTGTGAGATCAAGGACGGCAATGCTGAGATCTATATCAAAGATAACAGTGTGTTTTATGTCAATATCATTATCAGAACGGATCTGAGCCTGCAAGAGCTGAATCCTGTTCTGACTTCACCGGGCGGCGATAAGGTATCGCTTACCAATAATGATAATGTAAAAATGACGAGTGCGGGAAGCTATACCTTAATTAAACTGATCTATCCCGAAAGTGGTAAATGGAATCTTCATCTCGACAATGCCACAAAGGAAAACTGTAAGGTCACGCAGCTCGATTTTTATTCGGTGTATATCAAGCAGATCATTCCGGAAAGTGCAGGCGTTGGCGAAAGTATCGAAATCAAAGCTTCGCTGAATGACAGTGACGGTGTTGTCAATGACGTTGATTTATTGGAAACTATCACAATGACGGCAGTTGTCACCGGCAGCGAGGGCGAAACCACAGTGGAGCTGACAAGGGATTTTGACGGTGTTTACAGCGGAGAATTTACCGCCGATA
This sequence comes from uncultured Ruminococcus sp., assembly GCA_902803805.1. Taxonomy (GTDB): domain Bacteria; phylum Bacillota; class Clostridia; order Oscillospirales; family Acutalibacteraceae; genus UBA1213. The sequence goes on along the minus strand of CADCRH010000102.1, from coordinate 2,739 downwards.
CCGAAGGCGAATATACGATCAAAACAACAGCAAGCTCCGAAAAATTTGAAAAGGAAAGTGCTGCTGCCAAAATCAACATCAGTCTGCATTCACTGACATCGAAAGACGAATCAAGCGAAGAAATCGTTTCCGAACCGGAGGAAACCGACAGTCCCGATTGGGGAATGATTTTTCTTATCATCGGCATTGTTATCATACTGATCGTTGTTCTGATCATCGCCTATATGATATGGCACGAGAAAATGAGCAGGGTTCCTGCTGCTCCGACTTATACGGCTCCGGAACCGGTGGAACCGCCGAAACCGAAACCGCAGCCGACTGTGCAGACACCGGCACCGGCACCTCCGGATCTGAAATATGTGAATGTTCCCCTTGTGGAACACGACACCCTTGAGAATTTGATCAAAAAGGGTTCGGAGGACGCATTTAATGCCAACCCGGACGACTATCAAACCAATACCGACTTGGAAGCACTGATCAGGAAAGGACCCGAAGATCCGTTTAACACCAATGCTGACAGCTATGAAACCGATGCTTCCCTTGCCGCTATCATTAAAACAGGCGGAGAGGGTCTTGGCGAGGAAAAGAAAGAGTCTGCCGAAAAGGAACCGACAGAAGTAGATGAAGCGCTTGCTTCTCTTATCAAAACGGGTGGAGAAGGTCTTGGCGAAGAAAAGAAAGGGCCTGCCGGAAACGAATCTGCCGAAGTAGATGAAGCGCTTGCTTCTCTCATCAAAACAGGTGGTGAAGGTCTTGGCGAAGAAGCGAAAGCGTCTGCCAGAAACGAATCTGCCGAAGTAGATGAAGCACTTGCTTCTCTCATTAAAACAGGCGGTGAAGGTCTTGGACAGGAAAAACCGTTTGAGGAGCAGACATCTGACGAGAACGATTCTACAGAGGACGGGTCATATTAAATGAAGATCCGTCATCAAAAAGTCGGCTCGGAAAGCTGATACCCAAAAACAAAAGGACAGAAAGGTGGTTGATTGCGATAACCTTTCTGTCCTTTTTGTCTGCAAAGGCAGACAATGACTCTTGCATAGATTTCAAAATTGTGCTATTATCTAATGGTAATATTGATAACCGAAAGAAAGGAAACAGAAAAATGAAACTCGGAATCGTCGGTTTGCCGAATGTCGGCAAAAGTACACTTTTTAATGCGATTACCAATGCAGGTGCTCAGTCTGCGAACTATCCGTTCTGTACCATTGAGCCGAATGTCGGTGTGGTTGCCGTTCCCGATAAGCGTCTTGACGCTCTTGCAAAAATGTATGACCCCGAAAAATACACCCCTGCCACCATTGAATTCGTTGATATTGCAGGTCTTGTGAAAGGTGCGTCAAAAGGCGAAGGACTCGGAAACAAATTCCTTGCGAATATCCGTGAAGTCGATGCGATCGTTCACGTGGTGCGCTGCTTTGAGAATGACGATATTGTTCACGTAGAGGGCAGTATTGATCCCAAAAGGGATATTGACACCATCAATGTGGAATTGATCCTTTCCGATATTGAGGTTCTTGACAGAAGAATCGACAAAACACTGAAACTGATCAAGGGTGATAAAAAATATCAGGCGGATTATGATTTCTTCCTCAGAGTGAAAGAGGCATTGGATGAGGGAAAGCCGGCGCGTTCGGTGGAGTGTACTCCCGAAGAAGCCGAATTGCTGGCAAGTGTGTCGCTACTGACCAATAAGCCGATCATTTATGCCGCCAATATGAGCGATACGGACTTTAAGGACGGCTCGGCGGACGGCAATCCGTATTTCGGTGTTGTCAAGGAAATTGCCGCAGGCGAAAATGCAGGCGTACTGCCGATCTGTGCGGAGATCGAAGCCGAAATTTCGGGTATGGAGCCTGACGAAAAGGAACTGTTCCTTTCGGAAATGGGACTGGAGCAGTCGGGTCTTGACAGACTGATCAATGCCTGCTATGACCTTTTGGGTCTGATCTCTTATCTGACCGCAGGCAAGCCGGAAGTCCGTGCGTGGACGATCACCAAGGGAACCAAAGCACCGCAGGCGGCAGGCAAGATCCATACCGACTTTGAACGTGGCTTTATCCGTGCCGAGGTCGTATCATTTGACGACCTGATGGAATGTGGTTCAATGACAGCGGCAAAGGAAAAGGGTCTGGTGCGCTCCGAGGGCAAAGAGTACGTGATGAAAGACGGCGACATTGTTCTTTTCCGATTCAATGTTTGATGATTAATGATAAATCATTACGAAATAGACATAAAAGTTAAAATCTTTTTGTTTTATTTGACACATCTCCCCAATTATGGTATGATATAGTTTGTGGAGAGGTGGAAGAAATGAATAAATATAAAGTTCATCTGAACGAAGGTGACGAAAAAGCAAAAAAGCTCTATCATCTGTGCTTTAACGATGACAGTATCAGTATTGAACGGGTTCTGAAACCGAAAATCATCATTGCTTACAGCGATATGGAGATGGTGATGTTCGGCGCGGACGGCGAGAACAGTATGATCATCAACGAAAACAATGGGCATAAATTACGGTTCGGAATCGTTGAGAACCGTCAGGCGATAATGAGCAGCTTTATCGGCAAAAACGTCAGAGTGGCAGTTGTGTAAAGTCAATACATACAAATATTGCGTCAGTAATGCCCATTATCTTTGTTCAAAATCCAAATTTGAAAAAATGGCAACCGCAATCCCACCGGCTTTAGACGGTGGGTCAAGGTTGCCCAAAGCGTAGCTTTGTGATATAATAATCTT
>CADCRH010000101.1 GCA_902803805.1 uncultured Ruminococcus sp. | reverse complement strand
GAATTTATGAAAAGGAGTGCTTTGATGAATGAGTAAAATCAAAAATATCATAGTGGCAATCATTTTGCTGTTTGTCTATTTATCCGTTATGCTGTTATTCAGAATACTCATAAATGAATCGGACCGTATGCACTTCTATTGGGACAGTGTAACTACAATTGCCTATTGCTTATCAGCAGTATATCTGACATTAATGACATTATTTTCTATTTGGAGAATCCGTCATCAGAGTTTTTTTGCTAAACGAGGAAAGGATATTTTTGAGTTTATTATCATTCCTATAATTTCTCTGTATATGATTGCATATACCAGCTTTGCGATTGTCAATTCCAGTATTCATACATATAACAGAAGAGATATTTTTATCATTCATAGTACGGTATTGTTACTGTGTTTTCTTAGTGTTATTCTGACCGAAAGAATCAGCCATAACCGTGAACTGAAAATACAGAATATGATAATGCAAAAAGAGCAGGAATTGTATAGAAAACAAATCAGCGAATCGGATAGATATATCCGGGAAATCTCCTCCGTTCGCCACGATATGAAAAACAAGATATTATGCCTTTCCGAAATGCTTTCAGAAAATAAAATTATGGAAGCAAAAAGACTGTGCGGACAAATGGAAAGTGAGCTTTCCAATGCTTCTTATGTTTTTTCGACAGGTAACATTTATCTCAATTCCATTCTTAATGTGCTTTACCGAAAGGCAAAAGAAAACCATGCTGATGTTAAAACCACAATAAAAAGCGAATTGAATGGCATTGACGGTGAAGATATTATTACAATTATTGGTAATTCGGGGGACAATGCCATTGAAGCCCACTCAAAATCAATCAGTATCACTATCGCCGAAAAAGGCGGTTATTATGTGATAACAGTCAAAAACAGCATTACTCACTCCGTTATTGAAAACAATCCCGACTTGCACAGCACTAAAAACAATTCTCTCTATCACGGTCATGGAATATATTCTGTGAAAGCCATAGCTAAAAAATACAGTGGAGAAGTGAGCATATTTGAAAATGACGGACAGTTCATTGTTTCTGTTATGCTTAAAATACCAAGTACCACCGAAAATATACCAACCGCCACAAAAGTATAGTCAAATCAAAGAAAACCTGTTATATTTCAGACAGAAGCCGAAATATAACAGGTTATTTTTGAGGAGGTTTTTATATGAAACTAAAAGTAAGCAAGCTGTCAAAGATTTTTTCAAACGGCAGCGTTGAGGTGCAGGCACTTAAAAACTGTTCGTTTTCCGCAAATGAGGGTGAACAGATTGCCGTAACAGGTTCAAGCGGTTCGGGAAAATCTACACTTCTGCACCTTTTGGGCGGTCTGGAAAGGGCATCAAGCGGACAGATACTCTATGATGAAACAGATTTCACATCACTGTCACAGAGTAAATGCGATTCTTTTCGCCTGAAAAATATAGGCGTGGTATTTCAGGAATTCAATCTGATACCCGAAATGACAGCCTATGAAAATATCTTTTTGCCGCTAATGCTCCTTAAAAAACACCCTGACAAAACTTATGCGAATGAACTGATTGACAGGCTTGATTTGTCGGAAAGAACACAGCATTTTCCCGGACAGCTTTCGGGTGGACAGCAGCAGAGAACAGCTATTGCGAGGGCATTGGTTACACATCCTAAACTGTTGCTTTGTGATGAGCCGACAGGTAATTTAGACGAAAAAAACACCGATAATGTCATCACACTTTTACAGGAAACAGCAAGGGAATTATCTGTTACGCTTATCGTAGTAACACACGATAAAACGGTTGCAGACAGGTTTCCGAGAGTATTGACAGTCAGTGATGGTATCGTAGGCGGTGATGTGGTATGAGAAAATATGTATTTCTTATTTCAAATGATATTAAAATGAATATCAAGAAGCGGCTTGGTATCATCATTTGTATTTCTTTGTTTCTGACGGCATTTTTAGCAGTGATATGGTATAACGACAGCTTTCATTATTATCTTAGCCATACGGTCAATGACAATTACGAGTTGCAAAACAGGATAAGGATCAGCGATTTTATCCTTGTACCTGTGACAATAAGCTTTGTGCTTACTTCCGTTATAGGTATTATTTCAGCGATTGTCTATTCTTTCAAGCAGCAGGAAAAAAACTTTCGATTGTTGCGATGCATAGGCTTTTCAAAGCACAAAATAGGTGCTTTTCTGATAATTCGAGAATTTCTGATATGGCTATTTTCAATTTTGCTTGCAGTGTTTTTCGCATTTGTTATGGTTCTATTCATTGGATATGTATCGGGTATTGACTGCCGCTTTGAATTGTTTCCTTTGATAGCAGCAGCCTTGATGAGCTTTTTCTGCATTGTTATAACCAATACGGTACTTTTGAATATTTTTTACAGACACTCGCCTTTAAGAGATAAAATATATATTCCGAGACACAAAAGAAAATCTGTTTTCACTCTGAAAAAATGTTGGCATAAGTCATTCAGCAGAAAATTTCGTGTACAAAACAGCATTTCTATATTATTGATTTTTTTATGTACGACAATAACGGTTATAGGTTCATTCTTGCCGTTATTTAACGCAAGAGGAACAACATGGAACGATCCTGACAGAGCGGGAGACACGGACTATGCCCTATTTATCGGAGCAGGCAATACAAGCTCAGAGGAATACTTTATACAATTCCCCACAGGACAGGGAATTGACAGAAACAAGGCTGATGATATTATCAAAAGATACGATCTTGAAGTAAAAAACAATGAAGGAGGGAGTTTGTTCCAACCGTTTTTTCTGACAAGTAAGCAGGGAGATAATGCCCTTTTGAAACATCATATAGAGCTTGAAAAGAATGACGAGTTATATCAATTTTCTTTTGAAAGTCCTCTGACAGATAAAATGATAAATATTGCCGGTGGTAATCTGAAAACAGATATTATCGGAACAATGCATATCTATTGGATGTCCGAAAAAACGCTGAAAAGCAAATATACACTAAACGGCAATTTTCGATTAGAAAAGTTTCTCAGTGGTGATGAAATCATCGCACCAGATAAATATTGCAAGACTGGAGATCAGTTCAGAATACTGATACCTGTTTTTGATGCAGATACAACTTCCGAAAATGTCAGGGAAAGGCTTAAATTTATCTGCAAAACAATGACAGTGTCTTCGATTTATCACAGTGACAGCGAGAACGCACCTTTAATCTTTTCTCAGGACTTTTTGTTTTCTGTGAATGATATACTAAATTATGAGCGTCTTGATTTATCTGTATCAAAACATCTTTCCGATGTAGAGAAAAAGAGCCTTGAAAAAGAATTACAATCGCTTGCCGATGTTTCATCCACATTGAAATACCTAAATTACGATAAAATCAGGGCAGAATTTTACTATCAGGTAAACACACAAACCTCACAGCTTGCTGTCAGCACAGGTTTTTTCATTATCATTTTGTTGATAGCCGTTATGATGTCTGCTTTTGTTCAGATACACTCAAACCGTGAAAGCTACCATTTACTGCGTATCATTGGAGCAGACAATAATACGGTTATTGTGCTTGTCAGATGCGAATTTATGCGTTTATTGAAAATTGGTATCATTTCGGGAACCGTATTCGGCATAGCTGTAGATTTGTTTTTCAGTCTTATAGGAGGTATTCAAACATGGGATATTTTTCTGAGGTATGTGTTGCCTTTGTCGTCTGTGGCAATCTTCATTCTGTATTTTGCTGTGTCTGTATCAGTAAAAAGAGTTTTGAGAAAATGGAATGAAATTTTTATAGTTGATTGATTATTAATGTACCAACACAAGCATGACCTAAGCTGTGCATGCTAATAATCTGCACGGCTTTTTGTCACGTTGTAAATTATGATCTGATCCCAACAGAGAAAAAACATTTATTCTTCTGCCGGTTATCTAATCATGATTCAGTAAATCATAATAGTTCAGCCGTGTTTCCCGTTCTGGTGTTTGGGAGACACGGCTTTTTGTGCTTATATGGGACTTCAAGTCTCAGATGCAGAAAAAATGAAATGAATATCAATCCTCTTCCTGGTAGTTATCCTCGTTTTCTTCTAACCATTGAACAAAATCATCAAAGGACACCTCAAAGTTGATACATCTATCTCGCATTTTTCTTGCT
>CADCRH010000100.1 GCA_902803805.1 uncultured Ruminococcus sp. | reverse complement strand
AACCGAAATTATATTTCATCGGAGGCGAAAATGAAAATCGGAATTTCTACGGGGTGCCTTTATCCTATGCTGACGGAGGACTGTATCAGTGTTCTCACGGAACTGGGCTTTGATTCGTTTGAAATATTTTTCAATACTTTTTCGGAGCTTGAAAACGATTATCTCGACAAACTGAAATATATTCTTGACAAGCATAATGCAAAAGTAAAATCGATACACCCGTTTACTTCTTCATATGAATCTTTTTTGCTGTTTTCGGCATATGAGCGGCGTTTTGAGGACGGCGTAAAAATGTACGAAATGTATTATCGTGCCGCTCAAAGACTGGGAGCGGAAAAAGTGGTGCTCCACGGTTTAAGAAGCGATTATGGCTCATTGATGTCATACAGTGAATATTTTCGCAGATTCGATATTTTACAGCAGCGTGCGTCCGATTATGGTGTTATAATGTTACAGGAAAACGTCAACTGTTTCGTCAGCAACAGTATTGAATTTGTGAAGCAAATGAAATCGGAAATTCCCGAAAGCGCCGCCTTTGTCTGTGATACGAAACAGTGTCATCTTGGCGGCATAAAACCTACCGATATGATAGAAGCAATGGGCGAAAAGCTCAGGCATATCCATATCAACGATTTTTCCGACAACAGCCGCTGTGTCCTGCCCGGATGCGGTAGCTTTGACTATCGTGAATTTTTTGACTGTGTGAAAAAAACGGGTTTTGACGGCGATGTAATGATCGAGGTTTATCGATTCAGCTTTGATAAAATACCGGAATTAAAGGACGCATATGAATTTTTAAATCAAGTATGCGCCGAATCTTAAAAAATAAAAAACGGAGGGAAAAATATGAAATGTCCTTACTGCGGCTGCGAGGAAAGCAAAGTAGTCGATTCAAGACCTACTGACGAAGGAGAGCGTATCCGAAGACGGCGCGAATGTTTCAACTGCTCCAAGCGTTTTACGACCTATGAAATTATCGAAACAACACCTGTTATGATCATCAAGCGTGATAATTCCCGTGAACCGTATAATCGTGAAAAGCTGACGAACGGAATTCTTCGTGCCTGCGAAAAACGCCCCGTTTCGCTTGATGAGATCGATTTGATCGTTGACAGCGTGGAAGCGAAAATTCACAGTACGCTGGAAGGAGAGGTTTCCTCGAAATCCGTAGGAGAGTACGCAATGGAATATCTGAAAAATGTGGATGAAGTTGCCTATGTTCGCTTTGCCTCTGTTTACAGACAGTTTCAGGATATTCATTCCTTTCTTGAAGAACTTAACCGACTTCTGTCCGAAAAATAATTCATTCTATACATAATATCAAATTCATAGGGGAGGTGCCAGTTTTATGATTATCGATACTCACGTTCATATCGGAAAGATGCTGAATTTTGTGATGACAGAACCGGATGTCATTGATTCAATGAAACGGTATCATATTGATTATAGTATTGTTTCCAATATCAATGCAGCGGAGTTTGACCACGATTTGAAGCCGATACCGCAAAAATACCAGTATTCGCAGTTGGAATGTCTGAATGAGGTGATTTCGTTTGCACAAAAATATCCCGATCAAATCGGTGCGGCGGTATGGGTAAAACCCTACAGCGAAAAAGCTGATTCGGCACTGTATGAAGCAATAGAAAAGAACCGTAAATATATAAAAGCGATCAAATTTCATCCATATCATTCCAATGAACCATTCGACTCGAAAAAAACAGAGCCGTTTCTTCATCTTGCGGAATATTACGGACTTCCTGTAGCGGTTCATACCGGCGGCTGTGATGCCGCGTCTTGTATCAGGGTTTACAATGCGGCAAAGCGTCACCCGAAAACGAATTTTATAATGGTTCATATGGGACTGGGTACGGACAATACTGAAGCGATAGAGTTGGTGTCAAAGCTTCCGAACCTTTACGGCGATACTACGTGGGTACCGGTCAAAAGCACCCTTGCACTGATCGAAAAGGCAGGAGCGGAAAAAATTGTTTTTGGCAGTGACAGTCCGATTGACGGCAGAGATACTTATTTCTGCAACCGAAAGGGTGATCGTTCACTTTATCAGGAATATTTTAATGAATTTCGCGATATGGTTTCGGCAGACGATTACGAACTCATAATGCACGGAAATGCGGAAAGAATTTTTAAATTAAGCGTCAAAACCAAAAATTGATGGGAATAATGCATATCGGAATAACGGCAAAAACGAATCAATGTTTTTGCCGTTAACTCTTTATAAAAATAATGATTGATTTTTTGGTGTTCGGGAGATAAAATATGAAGTAAGATGAATAAAAAAATTTTTAACTTGCAAAAAATGAACAGGAGCGGTTTAAAATGGCAAAAAATTTGCTGACAATTATGAATGAACATATGTCGGGATTTTCAAAGGGGCAAAGGCTTATTGCGCACTTTATCACGGAGCATTATGATAAAGCGGCTTTTATGACGGCTTCCAAACTCGGCGCAACGGTAGGTGTGAGTGAATCGACCGTTGTACGCTTTGCCACAGAATTGGGCTATGACGGCTATCCGAAAATGCAGAAGGCAATGCAGGAAATGATTCGTGATAAACTGACATCGGTACAGAGAATTGACGTGACAAAGAGCCGTATTGCAGATGACAGTGTTTTGGAAACGGTTCTGAACAGCGATATAGAAAAAATTCGCCGCACCATAGAGGAAACTTCAAAAGATGATTTTAAAAATGCCGTCAGTGCCATTTCTCGTGCAAAAACAATTTATATTTTTGCGGTAAGAAGCTCGGCGGCACTGGCATCGTTTCTGGGATATTATTATTCACTGATTTTTGATAATGTCAAGGTGATCAGCAACTACGGCGAAACGGAAATTTATGAAAAGCTTTTCAGAATTTCGGCAGAGGATGTGATTATCGGTATCAGCTTTCCGAGATATTCCAACGCTGCTATCAAGGCGATGACATTTGCGCGCCGTCGGGGAGCCAAGGTGATAGCATTGACGGACAGTATGACAAGTCCGCTTGTGGAAATGTCGGATTATGTGCTGATTGCCAAAAGCGATATGGCTTCGGTCGTGGATTCTTTGGTTGCGCCGCTCAGTATGATCAATGCTCTTGTTGTCGCCACAGTCATTAACCGCGACAATGACGTGAAAAATACATTTGGTATTCTGGAGAATATCTGGAAAGAATATGAGGTATATCAGAACAACGAAGGGGAGGAATCCTGTTGAGCGGCAGAAAAGTAGCGGTCATCGGCGGAGGAGCGGCAGGAATGATGGCAGGGATATTTGCTTCGTACAGCGGTGACAGTGTAACGATATTTGAGAAAAATAAAAAAATCGGCAGAAAATTATATATCACGGGAAAAGGTCGTTGTAATGTCACCAATCACTGTGATATTAACACCGTTATCGCCAATACACCCACCAACGGACGGTTCCTTTACAGTGCATTAAATGAATTTTCCCCGAACGACACAATGAATTTTTTTGAATCGCACGGACTTCCGCTCAAAACAGAGCGAGGAAACCGTGTGTTTCCTGTGTCCGACAAAGCAGGTGATGTGGTGGATACACTGCTGAAAACGGCACGGAAAGCAGGCTGTACCATTGTGAACCAGACCGTATCGGATATTGTCATCAACAATGGTGCTGTCTGCGGAGTGGCGGCAGGAAAAGAGATTCAGCATTTTGACAAGGTGATCATTGCAACGGGCGGAAAATCCTATCCGCTGACAGGCTCGACGGGTGACGGGTACAGATTTGCCAAAAAGGCAGGGCATACTGTCATTGCACTGAAACCGTCACTGGTTCCTCTTGAAACGGTTGAACGAATTGACGGTTTGATGGATAAGCTTCTGCTGAAAAATGTTGCGGTAACAATATTTGATACAGAGAAAAACAAAAAAATATATATGGATTTCGGTGAAATGCAGTTTATGTATTACGGTGTTTCGGGCGCGGTCATTTTAAGTGCAAGTGCACATATGAGAAAAATGTCGGAGGGTAGGTATCGCATTGCAATCGACCTCAAACCTGCACTGAACGAAGAAAAATTGGAAGCGCGTCTGTTGCGTGAATTTTCCGCGAACCGAAAAAATAACTATGAGTATGTTCTTCACTCGCTGCTGCCAAAGCAGATGATCAATTTTTTTATACAAATGTCCAAAATACCGTCCGATAAATCGTGCAGTGAGATCACGAGATACGAACGTCAGACGATTTTGAATCTTTTAAAACACTTTACATTGACGGTCAAAGGCTTTCGCCCAACGGAGGAGGCAATCGTGACTTCGGGCGGTGTCAGTGTCAGGGAGATTAACCCGAAAACAATGGAATCAAAGTTGGTAAAAGGTCTGTATTTTGCAGGAGAGGTGATCGACGTAGATTGTTATACGGGAGGATTCAATCTCCAAGCGGCATTTTGTACGGGTGTTCTTGCAGGACGCTCATAAATTAAATAAGGAGAGTAGTATATGGGTTTACAGAATGATTGGGTAATGCAGCAGATAGAAATGATAACACGCTTTGTGACACAAATCGTATTTCATAAAAACGACTCTCAAAGTGAATTTTGGTATGAAATAGAAAATACCGATATGCTTTCGGAAATCGATAAGCTTCATCTGGAACTGACGCGCCTTATCAAAGAGGGAAGAATCTGCGAAGCCGAAGATATGCTTTTTGATCATATGGTTTTTGATGATAAGTATGTAGAGCTTGCAACAGATTTCTATAAAAGACTCAACACAATGAGTAATGAAGAATTGGAACAATATAATTTTTCTCGTGACGAAGTTTATGATGGGTACATTGACATTTTGACACAGTTGGGAATTCCCGTTGAACAGTTTCGGACATAAAAAATGCTGTCGGTTTACAGCCGACAGCATTTTTGCGATATGATTGGCATCGATAATATGCCCCAGCGGTGTGCCCTGTCCTTCGAGCACACCGCGCAGGCTTGATTTTCCCATTCCGTTAATACCTGCAATGATTGTAAAAGTATTCATTGTTATCACCAAACATAAAAATAAATTCAATCAGCTTTCCGGAAAAAAGCTGTCAATGATTGTGTTCATAATTCTTCCGCAGTTGTCGCTGTCAATAGATTTGAAAAATTCTTTGCAGCGGCGTTCGTATCTTAACGGCTGCGGAAAATCACGTTTTACATTTTTCAAAAGATATTCCGTCAGACGTTCTTCATCATAGATGACTTCACCAAAGCCGCTTCGTGCCACTCTGCGATCCCGGAACTCCTGCTGAATGGTGAGCGATTGAGGATTATAATAGATAACAGGTTTGTTCAGATAAGCAAATCTGTACTGAAGTTCGGAATAATCGGTGATCAGAATGGACGCACGGCTGACAAGCCCCGTTTCGTTCTGCTCGGTGTAATTGTAAAGCTGAACGGTATCTCCGTCGGCTTGAAACATTTTGATATATTTTTCGATTGCCTGCGGCATCAGTACGGCAATTTTGTAATTTGCCGCTTTCAGTGCATTCAAAAATTCCGTATTGGTGAATATGGAATTGTAGGTCTTGAAAAATCTGCTGTCGGCGAAGCGGTAGAAACTTGAATTTTCGTAAATACAAAACAGCTTTCTGTCGCCGGGTGCAATCAGAATCAATTTTTCTTTTTGGTTGCTGATGGCGTCAAGCATAGGATAACCTACAATTTTGATCATTGAGTCTTCATAGTCATATACTTTTTTAAGGAGCTGTTCTTTCTCCTGATAGGACGCACAAAGTACCATTTGTGTATTGTCACGCAGTCGGTTGTCAAACTGTGCTGTGTCATAGGTCATAAAAAAGTTTTTGACAGATATGATTTTGGCATTGAGTAGATCCTTAAAACAGAGAATATCACGCTTGGTAAACGCAAGCGATTCATATACATCACAGTCGGTGGCGATGATAAGGTCGCTTGTCATCGCGGCGATTTTGGCTTTTTTGGAACCTGTTTCCAATACGCCCTCATATCCCGAATCAATCAGAAATGCCTGTTCTTCGGATTCCCTCTGCGCACAGAAATGAATATCAATGGTATCGGTTCGCTTGAATTTGGAGAAATAACGGAAAAGAAGATTTCCGTTATAATTGATTCCCATTTCATCATAGAACATTATTGACTTGTGACGCTGTTTATCCGACATTGTGCGGCGAACACTTTTTCTCATCCGACGATAGTGAAAAAATTCCGATATAGTCAGATCCTTGCCTGCGTCATTCAGAAATTTATTTTCATAAAGTGCAATCAGGCTGTCCGTTGCCCGACGTATCATTATTGAACGTGTTTTTTGGTCGTAGGCCATTACACGGTCGCCAAAACACCAATAGCTGTGTTTCAGTTCACTGGAAAGACGTGAGAAAATGCCGTGAAAACCCAGATTCAGCCGAACGGAAAGATTGTCAATTGTCATCATTAAAAAGATACTGTCGATCTGTTTTCCTTTGCTGACGGGAACGAACAGACGAAAGGAATATTTATTGAGAAAAGATACATCAAAAAATTTTTTCAGTGTATAAACATTGGATCTGACGATCTCGGTTCTTTTTCGGTTCACTACCGCATAAACGGAAAAATCTCTTTCGTCAAGGCAAGCACATCCCTGCATATAGGCGTCGATAGAAAGCCCTGTGTCATCATAATTGATCGCTGTGATCTCTGCCGTAACGTCTGCCGAACGTTCCACAAGGGCATTATTGACGCTTGCGGCAAAATCGTTGTTTAAACGAAGCCGATAGATACGGTTGTTCATATCGGAATACCGACATTCTATAGTTTCGTCCTGTGCAGCAACGATAATGTCGGGAAACAGCCGCTTGTTATTGTATTTCAGTCTTAAAAAGCGGAAAGGAACCTCGTCATCAAGACCGCTGACACGACAAAGCCTTTTTCCGAGTATAATAGAATCGTCAATGTATTGCAGTGCTTCGGCAGTAGTTTCGATAAAATTGGTGACACTGTCGCCGGCGATCACGTTTTTGTAGCGGTCATCGGAATTCAACGAATACTTGATATTGATCAGATACATCATCACCGACTGGACAAGAACCGAGCCGGCATAGCTTTTCAGCATAGGGATAATGAATTCGTCCAGTGCCTTCGTGTAAAAATTGCGGCTGTACTGAGGTTCGTATCTGAAAAATTCCGTTTCACACGCGCTGCTGTCGGTATAATTGACTTTTTCAATGAATAGATATGAGTAGGTTTTGAGTAAAGCGTCGGTGATGAATTTGACTTCGCCGTGGATTTTCAGTTCTCTGTCAAAATAAATATCACCGAGGATCTTTCTGTTGAAAAAGTAACAGCCGAGCATTAAGATGAATCGGTCAGGCTTGTCACGGAGCTTTACAATTCCCTGATGAATGTCGCTGACATACGGACGGACAGGCTCACCGGGGGGAGAGATGAGCGGCTGGATACACACAATCGGAATCTTGCCCTTTTTAATGATTTCGTACAGTGTTGAAAAGGCTTTGCCTGAATATTCTCCGTAGTTGTCAATGTACGAAAGATACTGTCCGGAGCAGAGAGGACGTGCATCGTTGAAGCTGTCCGCACGGCTTTTTCCCACGGCATCGACAAAGTGAATGTTTTCGGGATACATTGAACAGTATTTTTTGCATATTTCCAGCGCAAAATCACTTCCGACGGAATTGATCAGCAAAAGCTGAATGTGCTCTTTAAAAAATTCCGGATCGGAAATGACGGAGTTGATGGATTTTTCAAGGTGTGAATCGCTTTTTACCAGTAAATTAACGCTGAAAAAAAATTTTTTAAGCATAACAATCTCCCAAGCCTTTGAGTTCTTTCCTTCTGTCTATATCATAAAAATTATATTACACTTTGCGGTAAAAGTCAATTTTGGGGAATGAATCAAATTTTTGTCACCGATCTGTCATAAAAATATACGATAAAATATCAACCGAGGTATAAAAAATAATGTTCTTGACGAAAAAAACATTATCATCGAAAAAAGTATTGACTTATCAAAAGAGATGATATATAATTTCATCAACGACAGCAAAGGCGCTGTAGGTTGAGTTACTCAAAACCTACGGTGCCTTTTTGTTATTTTTGAAAAATATTTTTAGAATGGGGAGTTTGGATTATGTCTAATGTACCGGAAATTTTCGGATGTAACGTTTTTAATGATGCCACAATGAAGGAACGTCTTCCTAAGGACACCTACAAGGCTCTTAAAAAGACAATCGAAGAAGGTAAATCTCTTGATATTAATGTTGCAAACGTAGTTGCACATTCTATGAAGGAATGGGCAATCGAGCAGGGAGCAACACACTATACACACTGGTTCCAGCCGATGACCGGCGTTACCGCAGAAAAGCACGATGGTTTTATTTCACCGACAGATGACGGTAAAGTGATTATGTCATTTTCGGGCAAAGAGCTGATCAAGGGCGAGCCTGATGCATCAAGCTTCCCGTCGGGCGGTATTCGTGCTACTTTTGAGGCAAGAGGCTATACTGCGTGGGATCCGACCTCCTATGCATTTATTAAAGACGGTTCACTGTGCATTCCGACTGCTTTCTGTTCCTATACCGGCGAAATTCTCGATAAGAAGACACCGCTTCTCCGTTCAATGGAGGTTATGAGCAAACAGGCAGTAAGGATCCTCAGAGTTTTCGGTGATACGACCACCAAGAGAGTCAAGACAACTGTAGGCGCCGAGCAGGAATATTTCCTGATCGACAAGGAAGTTTACAAACAGCGTAAAGACCTGATTTATTGCGGAAGAACATTGTTCGGTGCAAGACCTCCGAAGGGTCAGGAGCTTGACGACCATTATTTCGGCTCTATCAAGCCCCGTGTATCTGCCTATATGAAAGAACTTGATGAGGAACTCTGGAAGCACGGTATTCTTTCAAAGACCAAACACAACGAGGTTGCACCGGCACAGCACGAATTGGCACCTATTTTTGATACATCTAATATCGCAACAGACCACAACCAGCTCACAATGGAACTGATGAAGAGAGTTGCCGAGAAGCACGGTCTTGTTTGCCTGCTTCACGAGAAGCCGTTTGCAGGTGTGAACGGTTCAGGTAAACACAACAACTGGGCGATTTCTACCAATACAGGCAAGAATCTTCTTGACCCGTCAAAGAATCCCCGTGAAAATACCGTATTCCTTGTGTTCCTTGCAGCAGTTATCCGTGCCGTTGACGAACATCAGGATCTCCTTCGTATTGCCGTTGCAAGCGCAGGCAACGATCACCGTCTTGGCGCAAACGAAGCACCTCCGGCAATTATTTCAATGTATCTCGGTGATGACCTCACAGAGGTTCTCCGTTCTATCATCAATGATGAGGACTATGAATCAAAGTCCAGAACCGTAATGGACACCAACGTAGATGCCATTCCGAACTTCACAAAGGATACCTCAGACCGTAACCGTACCTCACCGTTTGCTTTCACAGGCAATAAATTTGAATTCAGAATGTTGGGTTCTTCCGAAAATATTGGCTGTGCTAACACCATTCTTAATACGATTGTTGCCGATGTTCTTGCTGATTTTGCAGACGAGCTGGAAAAGGCAGAGGATGTAAAGGCAGCTGCTGAAGAACTCGTCAAGAAAACTGTTATCGATCATAAGAGAATTATTTTCAACGGTGACAACTATTCCGAGGAATGGGTAGCAGAGGCAGCAAAGAGAGGACTTCTTAACCTTCGCACACTGCCCGATGCAATGCCCCTCTACTGCTCAAAGGAAAATATTGAGCTGTTCGGTAAGCACGGCATTTATTCCGAGGTCGAACTTCGTTCCAGAAGCGAAATCCTCCTTGAAAACTATTCAAAGCTGATCAACATTGAAGCTTTGACAGCACTTGATATGGCAAAGAAGGATATTCTTCCTGCCGTTGCCGCTTATATCAGAGAACTTGCAGAAACCGCTAATCTGATCAAGTCGATCGATTCCGAGTTGGTTACATCACCCGAAACAGAGCTTGTTAAGAAGCTGAGCAACCTTCTTTCCTGCTTCACAAAGAAGATTGACGCTCTCGATAAGGCTGTTGTAGGTGCCAAAGAAATCGAAGATGTTGCTGCAAATGCACTTTATTATAAAGACAGCGTTCTCAGTGCAATGAATGAACTTCGTGTCGTTGCGGATGAAATGGAGTCGAATATGTCCTCCAAACTTTGGCCTTATCCGTCATACGGTACAATGCTTTTCAATGTATAAGCATATGATTAATGATACAAAGTGTCGTTAAGGCATTTTGAAATATTACACAAAGGCGTGTATTCCGTTTCTTTCGGGACAGAATAAACGCTTTTTCATTTAGGAGGGATTACTATGAACGAAAACTTGCAAGCTGCGGTTGCAAGTGCAGTGGAACAGTCCAACAGCTTTACGATTGCGATTTGGTTCTTGATCGGTGCTGCTCTTGTATTCTTTATGCAGTGCGGTTTCGCAATGGTAGAAACGGGATTCACAAGAGCAAAAAATGCAGGAAATATCATTATGAAAAACCTGATGGATTTCTGTATCGGAACGGTAATGTTCATTTTGCTTGGCTTCGGGCTGATGATGTCTGAGAACTATTTTATGGGAATTATCGGTATTCCGAGTCTTGAAATTTTTACGGATTTCAATCATTTCCCGTGGTCATTGTTCGTATTTAATCTTGTGTTCTGTGCAACAGCGGCAACGATCGTTTCGGGCGCTATGGCAGAACGCACTAAGTTCGTGACATACTGTCTTTACAGTGGTTTGATCAGCTTGATTGTTTATCCGATAGAAGCCGGTTGGGTATGGAACGAACAGGGTTGGTTGGCACAGATGGGCTTTATTGATTTCGCAGGTTCGTGTGCGATTCATATGGTCGGCGGTATCTCGGCACTGATTGGTGCGGCAATGCTCGGTCCGCGTATCGGAAAATACAGCAAAGACGGCAAGGCACGTGCTATTCCCGGTCATAGCCTGACACTCGGCGCATTGGGTGTGTTTATTCTTTGGTTCGGTTGGTACGGCTTCAATGGTGCTGCTGCAACCGAGATCGACCAGTTGGCACAGATTTTTGCAACAACAACAGTAGCGCCTGCGCTCGCTACCTGTACCACAATGCTGTTCACTTGGATCAAGAACGGTAAGCCGGATGTTTCAATGTCGCTGAACGGTTCTTTGGCAGGTCTTGTCGGAATCACGGCAGGCTGTTCCAATGTGGATATTATCGGTGCGGCTGTTATCGGTATCGTTGCCGGTATTCTGGTAGTGGTTGCTGTTGAATTCATCGATATTAAACTGAAAATAGACGATCCGGTCGGTGCGGTTGCCGTTCACGGTGTCAATGGTGTATGGGGTACGCTTGCCGTAGGTCTTTTCTCAAAGAATACGGATTCTCTCGGACTTTTCTACGGCGGTGGCTTTACACAGCTCGGTATTCAGGCTTTGGGCGTTCTCGGCGTAGGTTCGTTTACAGCAATTGTAATGACCATTATCTTCTTTATTTTGAATCATACCGTAGGACTTCGTGCCTCCAGAGAAGAAGAAATGCGCGGTCTTGATATAACCGAGCACGGTCTGGCAAATTCTTATGCAGACTTTATGCCTGCTGTTCCGCAGGTGCTCGGCGGTGACAAGAAGGACGACGAAAATGATGAAACGGTTCCTGTTGGGGAAGCCGTTCCTGTAAAGGTGGCACAGTCTGTTACAGAATCGACCACCTCTGACGGTGTGAAGTTTACAAAGATCGAAATTATTACAAAGCAGAATAAATTTGATGCGCTCAATTCCGCATTGAGTGATATAGGAATCACAGGTATGACGGTAACACAGGTTCTCGGCTGCGGTGTGCAGAAGGGTAAAACCGAATACTATCGAGGCGTTGAGGTTGAAATGAACCTTTTGCCGAAAATTCGTATTGAGATCGTCGTATGCAAGGTGCCGGTTCAGACCGTTGTCGATGCAGCAGTCAAGGCGCTTTACACAGGTCATATTGGTGACGGTAAGATCTTCATCTATAATGTTGAAGATATTGTAAAGGTTCGTACAGGAGAAACAGGCTGTGCAGCCTTACAGGATGTAGAATAAAAAATTGTTTGAACTGATTGAATGCCTAGAGAGAATCATACATTAAGGGGATGTATGATTGAGGGCAGCTGATACAATCTTTTCATAGAAAAAAGGGAAGGGTGCAGCCGCTGTTGCGTAAAGTAACAGCGGCTGCCTTTTTTTCAAAATCTGAAATAAAGAGAATAAACGAGAATTTGAGAGATTTTGAAAGGAAAGATACGGTAAAATATAATATTTTGACTTTATTTGACTTTGACCTATTCTGACTTTTGATATATAATACAAACATAAGGTCAAGGAAAGTCAAAGAAAATAAAAGCTGAAAAATCATTAACAGGACTTTGAATGACCAAATTACCAGAAAGACAGGAAGTGATATATATGAAAATGAGCGATCTGGTGGCGCAGTATATTTCAAAAATGCTTGACGAGAGTGACGGAAATGCCGAAATTCAGCGAAATGAACTGGCGAATTTGCTCGGTTGTGTTCCAAGTCAGATCAACTACGTTATTACGTCACGTTTCACGCCCGAACAGGGGTATATTGTAGAGAGCAGGCGCGGCGGCGGTGGGTATATCCGCATTACGCGTGTGACGACCGACCGACGGGTAGCAATAATGCATATCGTCAATTCGGTAGGCGATAAAATATCGGCAGCAGCAGCACAGACCATCTTA
Source organism: uncultured Ruminococcus sp. (assembly GCA_902803805.1). Classification (GTDB taxonomy): domain Bacteria; phylum Bacillota; class Clostridia; order Oscillospirales; family Acutalibacteraceae; genus UBA1213. Next base: position 11,029 of record CADCRH010000100.1, on the reverse strand, counting down.
AGCAATATGGCGGCACAGGAGATGATTTCTCATTACGATTATGTATTGATTTCTTCGGCATTGTCCGATAAAGCCTACAGTACGGTTCCGCAGTTACAGCGTGACGCGCTCAGAGCGTCAATTATGAAAAATATGCTGATGACGTTGATCGTTCTTGATCACTAACAATGACAGAGGAGGTAATCATTATGTTATGTCAGTCGTGTGAAAAAAGACAAGCCACTACCCATATCAAAACCATTCTTAACGGTGAACTGAAAGAGTTTAATCTTTGTCCCGAATGTGCCGCCAAACTCGGATACGGTTCCTTCTTCGGGAATATCGGTTTAGACCTGAATAAGCTTTTCGGAAGCTTTATGGACGGATTTATTTCGGAGAAAAGCCCGAAACGCTGTCAGTGCTGCGGCAGCAGCTTTGAGGATATTGCCAAAACCGGCAAGGTTGGTTGTGCAGAGTGTTACAACACCTTTTATGAGGAGCTTTTGCCATCCATACAAAGAATACACGGAAGAACCTCCCATACCGGCAAGCTTGCACATTCGGCAGGCACAGAGGTGAAAATCCGCAGTGAGATTTCCAAGTATAAAGCCGAGCTGGAGAAAGCAATCAAGGCACAGGAGTTTGAAAAAGCCGCCGAGCTTCGCGACCGCATTAAAGAACTTGAAAAAAGTGCCGAAAACGATCATTCGGCTTCGGTTTCAGATTCAAAGGGAAAGGAATGAGAGCTATGACCGCAAAAAAATACGATACACTGAAAGATGTCAGCGACGTTGTGATCAGTACAAGAATCAGATTTGCACGTAACCTGAAAGATTATCCGTTTCCGTGCAGACTCGGAAACGAGAAAAAATGCAAAGTGGCAAATATCGTGAAAGAAACAGTACTTGACGGTCACTCGGCAATTTCCGACAAATTCAAGTATATTCAAATGTCGGAGCTGACACAGGAGGAAGCCGTTTCACTTGTGGAACGTCATCTTGTCAGTCCCGAATTTATCTCCGACAGACAGGGCAGAGGACTTCTGCTTTTGGATGATGAATCTGTCAGCGTTATGATCAACGAGGAAGATCATATCCGTATTCAGGTCATCAAACAAAATATGGATCTGAACGGAGCCTACGAGCTTGCGGATAAGATCGACACACTTCTTGATGAACAGTTGAATTTTGCATTTAACGATAAACTCGGTTATCTGACACAGTGTCCGACCAATATCGGAACGGGAATGAGAGCGTCGCTGATGATGCATTTGCCGGCGCTGAAAGAAAGCGGCGCGATGGGAAAGATCAGTGCATCACTTTCCAAACTCGGACTTGCGATTCGCGGCACCTATGGAGAGGGAACGGAACCGAGAGGAGCGGTATATCAGCTTTCCAATCAGGTAACACTGGGTATCTCCGAGCAGGAAGCAATCAACAATCTCCGTGATATTGCCAATCAGTTGATTACGCAGGAAAGAGCCGCAAGGGAATCCCTCTACAAGAATATCAATATTCTTGATAATATATACCGTTCCTACGGCATACTGCAATATGCAAAGCTGATGAGCAATGACGAGTGTATGAAACTGCTTTCCAATCTCCGTTTCGGTGTTGAAATGGGAATTTTTGAAAACATCGACATTAGTACGATCAATCGTCTGTTCATTGAGATTCAGCCTGCCACACTGATGAAAAACATCGGCAAAAAGCTTTCACCGATCGAGCGTGACGGAATCAGAGCCGAACTTGTACGCACAGCACTCTTACAGCAAAAAGTTCCTGCCAACAGAAGACTGGAAGATTAATTCTTAATTCATAATTCATAATTACCCTGCGGGGAACAGATAGAAATGACAATGATCTGAATAAAAATGCAGAATATTGATTCTTCATTCTTTATTCATTAAGGGAGGTTTTAGTATGTATCAATTTAACGGATTTACAGAAAAGGCAAACAATACGATCAATCTTGCCATTGAATCGGCACAGAAAATGGGACATACCTACGTTGGAAGCGAGCATATTCTTCTCGGTTTGCTGAAAAGCGGCGACGGTGCGGCTTATTCGATTTTGACAAACTGCGGCGCCGACGCGGAGGCACTGGAAGAACTGATCAAAACAGAAATCGGAACGGGAGATTATACAAAGCTTACCCCCGAAGATTTTACACCCCGTACCAAGCGTGTTCTTCAAACAGCCGTAATGCAGGCAGCGAAAATGGGACATAATTATGTGGGAACTGAACACATTTTGATTGCCATTGTTTCCGACAGTGAAAGCTATGCCGTAAGATTTCTCCGTTCAATGAATATTCATTCCAAAGATATTATCCGTTCTATCAACGAAGCACTCGGCGGCGGTGACGATGATGAATTTATGAACGGTACTACCGTCAACAATGAGAGTAAGCCGAACCGCAACAGCAAAACAAAAATTCTGGATAAATTCGGTCGTGACCTCACGGAGATCGCCGCAAAAGGCGGCATTGACCCTGTGATCGGCAGGCAGAAAGAGATTCAGCGTGTAGTACAGATCTTGTCCAGACGTACCAAAAACAACCCCTGTCTGATTGGTGAGCCGGGTGTCGGCAAAACAGCCGTTGCGGAAGGTCTTGCACTGAAAATCGTTTCGGGTGATGTTCCCGAACCGCTGAAAGACAAAAGAATTGTGTCGCTTGACCTGACAGGTATGATAGCAGGTACTAAGTACCGCGGTGATTTTGAGGACAGAATCAGTGGTGCGATCGACGAAGTGAAAAAGTCCGGAAACATCATCCTGTTTATTGATGAGCTTCATACCATTATCGGTGCAGGTTCTGCCGAAGGTTCCGCAGATACTGCCAATATCCTGAAACCGGCTTTGGCAAGAGGTGATTTTCAGGTGATCGGTGCAACGACGATTAATGAGTACCGCAAGTATATCGAAAAGGATGCGGCTCTGGAACGTCGCTTCCAGCCTGTTACCGTAGGCGAGCCGACCGAAGAAGAAGCAGTGCAGATCTTGAAAGGACTTCGTGACCGCTATGAAGCACATCATAAGGTAAAAATTACTGATGAAGCCATTGACGCGGCTGTTAAGCTTTCGTCAAGATATATTGCGGACAGATTTTTACCTGACAAGGCGATCGACCTGATAGACGAAGCCGCTTCAAGAGTACGTTTGAAAGCCTACACCGCTCCCGACGATTTACAGGAGTTGGAAAATAAGATCAAATCACTTGACAAGGAAAAGTCGGAAGCAATTAATACACAGGAGTTTGAACGTGCCGCAAAAATCCGCGATGAGGAGAAAAGACTCCGCGAGGAACTGGATGACAAAAAGAAAAACTGGCAGGAAAAGAACGAGCATAAAAACGGAGAAGTTACCTCCGAGGATATTGCCGAGATCGTATCGAGTTGGACAGGGATTCCTGTTGTGCAGTTAACACAGGAAGAAAGTGAAAGACTTCTGAATCTTGAAAAAATCCTCCATCAAAGAATTATCGGTCAGGATGAAGCAGTTACAGCGGTTTCCAAGGCGATTCGCCGCGGCAGAGTTGGATTGAAGGATCCGAACAGACCTGTCGGTTCGTTTATCTTCCTCGGTCCCACGGGTGTCGGCAAAACCGAATTATGCAAGGCTTTGGCACAGGCAATGTTCGGTGACGAAAATGCAATGATTCGTTTTGATATGTCGGAATTTATGGAAAAACACACGGTTTCCAAACTGATCGGTTCACCTCCCGGTTATGTCGGCTATGACGAGGGCGGTCAGTTGACGGAAAGTGTTCGCCGTCATCCGTATTCGGTTCTTCTGTTTGATGAAATTGAAAAGGCTCACCCCGATGTGTTCAATATGCTTTTGCAGATTCTCGATGACGGCAGACTGACCGACTCACAGGGAAGGCACGTTAATTTCAGAAACACTGTTATTATTATGACATCCAATGTCGGCGCAAGACTGATCACCGAGAAACAAAAAAATCTCGGTTTCTTCGGCGGCGAGGAGAAAGCCGAAAACGACAACGCTAAGATCAAAGAAAGTGTAATGTCCGAGCTGAAACAGGTTTTCAAACCGGAATTCCTGAACAGAGTAGATGATATTATCGTGTTCAACAAGCTGACAAGCGAAGATATTCAGAATATTGCCGCTAATCTTTTGGAAACGCTTCAAAAGCGTCTGGCAGACCTTGATATTGATGCAGAATTTACACCCGAAGCAGTCAAGGCAGTTGCCGAAGCAGGCTTTGATGATATTTACGGTGCAAGACCTCTGAAAAGAGCGATTCAGTCAAAAATCGAGGACGCTGTTTCCGAAAAACTGCTTGACGGTTCTATTAAGAGTGGAAAGAAAATAAAATGCGATTTCAAAGACGGAGAATTCCTTTTTGAAGAAGTATGATACAATCCCCACGGACAAAATTTTGTTCCGTGGGGATTGTGTTTTGTAAATACTGTTATGATATGTTATAATATGAAAAAGCGAAAACGAGGAGATGATTCAATGAAAATCAGAGTAGGACACGGTTATGATGTACACAGGTTTGCCGAAAACAGAAAATTGGTACTCGGCGGTGTGGAAATTCCGTATGAAAAGGGATTGTTAGGGCACAGCGATGCCGATGTGCTGGTTCACGCAGTAATGGATTCCCTTCTGGGTGCGGCGGCGCTGGGGGACATAGGAACCCATTTTCCCGATACGGACGAACGCTATCGAGGCGCCGACAGTATGCGCCTGCTTACGGCAGTGTGTATGTTGATAGCGGAAAACGGATATGCAATTTCCAATATTGATGCAACCATTATCGCACAGGCGCCGAAGCTGAAAGAGTATATCCCTAAAATGCGCAATAAAATTGCGGATGTACTGGAGATTGACGTTGACTGCGTGAGCATTAAGGCAACTACCGAGGAAAAATTAGGTTTTACGGGCAGACTGGAGGGTATTTCTGCCCACTGTGTTTCACTTATCACGAAATAAAAATCACAAAAAACGACACCTCAAATTGTTTCTTTTAGAACGATTTAAGGTGTTGTTTTGTTTTTACAGGAATAATTTTTTACAGTCATCAAGTTCAGACATCGGAACGAATTCATTATCGGCTACAATGATATGGTCTATCAAACGTACACTGACAGTTGACAGGGCATTTTTGAGCACTAAAGTAGTTTTAACATCGTTTTTTGACGGAAGCGGAATTCCGCTTGGATGATTATGTGCGAGAACAACGCCGACAGCGTGATACTTTACGGCAAGCTGAATGACTTTTCTGGTATATATCTCCGAAGCATTGACGGAGCCTTTGCTGATGATACCGCAGAAAAGCTCCTTGCCCTTTGCGTCAAGTAAAAGAAGCAATACCTGTTCGCCGTCAACCGCAATAAAATTCGGCAGTATTCTGTCACCGATATTTTCCCTTGTAATGATCTTATTTTCATTGCAGAATTTATCGTTCATATAAATTCCCATAACAGGCGGCAGCATCTTTAAAAGAACCGCAGCATTTTCGCTTAATCCACATTCCTTCAAAACATCGATGGGAGCATCGAAAACGGATGAGAAGGAACCGCATTTGTTTAAAAGAATGTGCGCCAGTTCGTTTGTATCTTTTCTCGGAACAGCGTAGAATAACAGCATTTCAAGAATTTGATGTTCGTTGAAATTGGAGAAACCGTCCGCAAGAAATTTTTCTCGTACCCTGTTTCTGTGTCCACTGTGAAGATCGCTTTTTTCTGACATCTTGATACCTCCGAAACAAAATATTTTAGTATATTATACACTATTCTGTCGAATTTTGACAGTAAATTTTAATATTTTGTTTGAATTTTTATCAATCCGGCTTTTTGACTAAAAAATGTTTGTAATAATATTGTTTTATGACATAATTGCTTAATAAAAGAAATTTCGTCTGTTTTTTATGGGATAATGGTTTGAATTTCGGGGAATGGTGCAAGGCTTCTTTTTAAGATACCATTCATATAGGCGATCGCCGTGCCGTAATTGGTGATCGGTACGGATTCATCCTCTGCACATTTCAGACGATATTTCATTTCGCGCTCGCTGAGCATACAGCCGCCGCAGTGAATGATCAGGGAATATGCCGAAAGATTTTCAGGAAATTCCGTGCCGGATGTCCATTCAAACCGCAGTTCTTTTCCCGTATGTTTTTGAATTAGTGCCGGAAGCTTGACCGTTCCTATATCGCCACATTGACGGTGATGTGTGCAGCCTTCAGATATTAATACCGTATCGCCGTCCTTTAGTTTGTCAAGAGCAGTGACACCCTCAACGGCAAGACGTAAGTTTCCTTTGTAATTGGCAAAAAGAATGGAGAAAGAAGTAAGTGTGATCGTTTCGGGCGTGATTTTGCTGACCTGTGCAAAAGCCTGACTGTCGGTGATCACCATTTTCGGCGGTTCTTTCAAAGCTGCCAGTGTTGCGGCAAGTTCCGTATCCTGCGTTACCACTGCGGAAGCGTGAGCGTCAAGAATATCGCGGATGGTCTGCTGCTGCGGCAGGATCAGTCTGCCTTTCGGAGCGGCTTTGTCAACAGGAACAACCAGTACAACAATATCTCCCACATTCAGTTTGTCGGATATGATTTTTTGATTGCTTTCAAGTCCCTTGGACTGTTTTGCGATCAGCTCTTTCAGTTCATTGATATTTTCGCCGCTTTTCGCACTGACACAAATTTCGTTTTCGCCGTCGGGACAGACATTGTGAAGATCGGTTTTGTTGTAGGCAACGATGTATGGAATATTTTTATTCTGTATTTTATTAAGAAGTGCCTTGTCCTGTTCCGTCATTCCGACAGCCGCGTCGATCACCAGTATGGCAACATCTGTTTTGTTTAGCACCTGATAGCTTTTTTTTACTCTCAGCGTGCCTAATTCTCCTTCATCGTCAATGCCGGGCGTGTCAATGATCACGACCGGACCCAGCGGCAAAAGTTCCATCGCTTTGGAAACGGGGTCTGTTGTTGTGCCCAGAACATCGGAAACAATGGCAAGTTTCTGACCTGTTACAGCATTGACAACACTTGATTTTCCTGCATTTCTTCGTCCGAAAAAGGCAAGGTGCAAACGCTCACCCGACGGTGTACTGTTCAAACTCATTTTTTCATCATCCTATTTTTGATATTTTAAAATCTGAAATCCCTGTCGCCGTTATGAATATCGGTCAGATGCTGACGTGTTATCTCACGGACTTTTTCTTTTGGAATATTGTCAAGCTCACGCAAAATCAATTTTTCACCGACTTCTTTTGTTCCCGGTGAAGCGTAATCTTCAAGATATTCTTTCAGCGTCATCAGTGCATTGGGGTGACAGCAGTTCTGTATCTGTCCTGCTTTACACAGCGCCATAAAGCGGTCGCCCGTTCGTCCCTCACGATAACACGCCGTACAGAAACTCGGAATATATCCCAGTTCCATCAGCCATTTCACGACTTCATCCAATGTGCGTCTGTCGCTGACATCAAACTGTGCGGAATCCTCATCTTCTTCGCAGGGTTCCGCATAGCCGCCGACACTGGTTTTGGAGCCGCCGCTGATTTGAGAAACACCAAGCTTTAAAACACGTTCGCGGCTTTTTTGACTTTCACGGGTCGAAACGATCATACCCGTATAAGGAACAGCAATACGAATACAGGCAACGATTTTGGCGAAGGTATCGTCCGAAATACCGTTATCGAAGGTATCGGGGTCAATATCATCTGCCCGTCTTACACGCGGAACACTGATGGTATGAGGGCCGACACCGAAACGAGCCTCCAGATGTTCGGCGTGCATCAGGATTCCGACAAATTCATATCGGTACAGTTCCAGTCCGAACAGAACGCCGCAGCCGACATCATCAATGCCTGCTTCCATTGCTCTGTCCATTGCTTCCGTATGATAAGCATAATTGTGTTTCGGACCTGTCGGGTGAAGTTTTTCATAGCTTTCTTTGTTATAAGTTTCCTGAAAAAGAATGTAGGTGCCGATTCCCGCGTCTTTCAGTTTTTTGTAATTTTCGTGAGTGGTTGCGGCAATGTTGACATTCACACGGCGGATAGCGCCGTTCTTGTGTTTAATGCTGTAGATGGTGTTAATGCTTTCCAAAACATATTCGATTGGATTGTTAATGGGGTCTTCTCCCGTTTCGATTGCAAGACGTTTGTGTCCCATATCCTGCAAAGCGATCACCTCGCGCCGGATTTCGTCCTGTGTCAGCTTAATACGGGGAATATGTTTATTTTTGAGGTGATACGGACAGTACAGACAGCCGTTGACACAATAATTTGACAAATACAGCGGCGCGAACATTACAATTCGGTTGCCGTAATAATCACGCTTGATTTTTTCTGCAAGAGCATAAATTTCCTGATTTTTTTCTTCAATATCACAATCGAGCAGAACGAGTGCTTCTTTGTGTGAAAGACCTTTTTCAAGTTTTGCTTTTTCCAGAATACTGTCAATAAGCGCAGCATTGTGTTTGTTTTTTTCCGCATATTCCAGACATTCGCGAATTTCCTCATCATTGATAAATTCTTCTGCTACAGATGATTTCGGGTCGTATTTCATTTTAAAGATCTCCTATATTATGATTTCATTACGTATTGATTTTGCGTCACCGCGGCTCACGGCAATATGATAGCCGATCGCTTCCATCCGTTTCTGCATACAATAGCGGCATTCGGCAGCTTCATCGCCGGTACAGATCTTGTTATCATAGAGCATATATTTTTTCCGTACCGAAACGGGGGAAAGGTTCGGCATTACAACATTGGCACCTGCCAGAATTCCCTTTTCACGTCCCATCGGGTGGATGGTGCCCAAAGCCGTTGTTGACGGCAAAAGCGCATACGGAACAGTCAGACGCAGTAGTCCGAGCATAAAAAGCGTTTGTTCCAGTGTTCCGTTTGGTTGATTGGCAAAAGGCGTGTCGTGCTGTGCGATAAAGGGACCAATACCGACCATATGCGGCTGCAGTTCCTTGATAAACAATATATCCTCGGCAAGATTTTCCGCCGTTTGATACGGTGAGCCTACCATAAAGCCGCAGCCGACCTGATAACCGATTGCCTTTAAATCATACAGGCATTGTTTGCGGTGAATCAGTGAAAGATTGTGAGGGTGCAGTCTGCCATAATGCTCATTATTGGCGGTTTCGTGCCGTAGCAGATAACGGTCTGCACCGGCATCAAAAAATGCCTGATAACTGTCGTGTTCCCGTTCACCGACAGACAGTGTTAATGCACAGTCGGGATAGCGGTCTTTGATATTTTGGATAATATCAATAATGATCTCATCGGTATAATATGGATCCTCGCCGCCCTGTAACACAAAGGTACGAAATCCCAGTTCATAACCACTTTGACAACATTCCAGTATTTCGTCCTTTGTCAGTCGGTAGCGGTCGGCATTTTTGTTGCTTTTTCGGATACCGCAGTACAGACAGTCGTTCTTGCAGTAATTGGTAAATTCGATCAGTCCGCGGATATAGACGTCGTTTCCGTAATATTCGTGTCTGATTTTTCGTGCAAGGGAAAAAAGATATTCCGAATCCTCGGCAGTATGATCGGTGATCAGTTGGGTATATTCTTCTTTCGTCAGCACGGTATTTTTGTAAAGTTGATCGATCAGTTCTTTCATTGCTTATACTTTTGAACAGACTACTTTGGAGCTGATCCCGTCAAGCATACCGATCTTGCCCGAAAGGGTGTTGATAATGTCAAGCGGTGCATCAAGAGAGATACTGATAATATTGACATTTTTTTTCGGGTAGGGAATGCCCATTCTGCCGATGATATATTCTCCGTATTCGTGAAGAAGCTCGTTAAGCTTGTTAATGGAATCAGTGCTTTCCACAATGATCCCGATAATTGAAACTCGTGTTTCCATTTTTGCATACTCCTTTATTCAAAAAATAAAAGCACCCCGAAAGGTGCAGCCGTCATTCAAAGCAAAAATATTCAAAGATAAATCGATATATGATTGCCCTTTATGCGGTTTAGTACCTTTCACATCAGAAAAATCTTTTGTGTCAGTAAACCTTGTCTAACTGTACAGAAATTAATGCCAAAAGCGATATGCTTATGAGCAAAACTACCATACAAATAGAATTATACCACGCTTTATTCAAAATATCAAGAAAAATTAATGTTAATTTGTGCATAAATATGATACAATAATGAAAAATTAACAGGAGGTTTTGCCGCTGTGAAAATAGCTGTATGCGATGACGAAATTCAATTTATAGAGAAGATCGCCATTCTGATCAAAAAGCAATTTCAAGGCGATATTGAAAGATTAGATACATTTACCGGCTCCAAAGAACTGCTTGCCGCAGATACTGACTACGATTTGATATTTTTGGACATTGATATGCCGGAGCTGGACGGAATCAGCACAGCAAAATATTACGAAAAAAATTCTGCTGTGATTTTTGTTACCAATCAAGAAGCGCTTGTTTTTGAGGCTTATAATTCTACGGATTCATTCGGCTTTGTGCGTAAAAGTAAGCTTCGGGAGGATTTTGAATCTGTTTTCGAACGTTTTCAAAAGATGGCAAAAACCGATTATCTATCCTTAAAAACCAATGACAAAACATTAAAAATCAAAATCTCGGAGATCGATTATATCGAAAAAATCGTTAACAGTGTGATCTATCATACTTCAAAGGGAAATTATACAGAACGAAACACACTTTCAAAACTGGAAAAGACATTGGGCGAATACGGATTTATACGGACACATATCGGCTATCTGGTCAATGCCGACCATATTGAAAATATCTCATCAAAGGACATTACACTGTCCAATTCCGAAAAAATTCCTGTCAGCCGCAATAATTTAAAAGCGGTCAAAACAGAATTTCTGAAAAGGAGTGTCCAACACAGTGAATAAACTTTCAAAAAATCCGCTTGCTTTTGTCGGTACTTTGTTTGTGATCGCCGCCGCGTTTGTTTTATATATGTTTGCGGTTTTCGTTGTCGATATGAATGATTTTTGGATCTATGTGAAGAATGATACAGGCTACCGAACGATATATATTTTGTCATCATTTTATATGGGAGCGTTCTCGTTT
>CADCRH010000099.1 GCA_902803805.1 uncultured Ruminococcus sp. | reverse complement strand
CCCAGCAAAGACCTCAGCGTCAGTCCCGTCCTCAAAATCCGCAGAACGGCGGCAGACCTCAGCAGCAGAGACCACCCAGACAGCAAAGACAATGGTCTTCCAATCCGCAGGGCGGCAAAACCGTTCTGGATCCAATCGTTCAGGAACGTCAGGACGTAAGCCCCACAGGAGAAAGACTGGAAAATCTTCCGCCGCAGCAGGTTGCTTCCGACCCGAATTTCGATACGGATTCATACGTACAGAATCTTCAAAGGCAGATCCAAAACGATCAGGCAAATACGCAGCGTGAGATACATAAGGATGATGTAGTTAAAAAGGCAGAGAATGTTGAAGTTCAGCCGATGAAATTTGACGGCAAACAGCTTCGCGGTGCCAATGTCAGCGTTGTTACTGCTCCGTCAAAATCAAAGAATCTCATTCTTCCTATTACCATCGTTATTATTCTTATTATCGCTTTAATTGTTATCGCTGTGGTAATGCTTTCGGGCAACGGCAGCGAAAGTACGGAAACTTCGGGTGATACCTCTACATCCGCTTCGGCTTCGACCTCGACCACCAAAGCAGGCAGAAATGTGACATTTGAAAAGCCTGCCGATTGGGGCAATGATGTTTATGCCTATGTATATGTTTTAGACCCGAACGGTGATGATGCGAAAAAGCTGGCTGTATGGCCGGGCGAAAAAATGCAGAATGATGGTAACGGCAAATACAGCTATACGGTTGACGGTGATTACGTTGACGGCTTGATCATCTTTAATGACGGCAAAGACGGCGGACACCAATATCCCGATAAAAACGAGGATGGTGTAAAAATCGTAGCCGGTCAGACCTATAAAGTATCTTGATAAAACTTTTAATTGAAAAAATTCAGCGGCTTATGCACTTGTAATGCATAAGCCGCTTTTGCTTTGATGATCAATCCAAAAAGTCTTTGAGTTTTTTGCTTCTGCTAGGATGGCGGAGTTTGCGGAGAGCCTTGGCTTCGATCTGTCTGATACGCTCCCTTGTAACGTTGAACACCTCACCGACTTCTTCCAGCGTGCGTGAACGTCCGTCCTCCAAGCCGAATCGGAGCTTCAATACACTTTCCTCCCTCGGTGTGAGCGTGGAAAGTACATCACCAAGCTGTTCTTTTAACAGCGTATGGGAAGCTGCGTCCTGCGGTGCCGGTGCGTCATCATCGGGAATAAAATCACCGAGATGGCTGTCCTCTTCCTCACCGATCGGCGTTTCAAGCGAAACAGGTTCCTGTGCCACACGCATTATCTCCCGAACCTTGTCGGTCGGCATATTCAAAACAGCGGAGATCTCCTCGGCTGTCGGTTCGTGTCCGTTCTGATGTAACAACTGACTGGAAACTTTCTTTACTTTATTGATGGTTTCCACCATATGAACGGGAATACGAATCGTTCTTGCCTGATCGGCGATCGCTCTCGTGATTGCCTGACGGATCCACCACGTTGCATAAGTCGAGAATTTAAAACCCTTTGTATAATCGAATTTTTCGACTGCCTTGATCAAACCGAGGTTTCCCTCCTGAATCAGGTCAAGAAACTGCATTCCGCGTCCGAGGTACCTTTTTGCAATGCTGACAACAAGACGAAGGTTGGCTTCGGAAAGACGTTTTTTGGCGGCAACATCACCATCGGCGATCCTGATGGCAAGGTCCAGTTCCTCATCAGGGGTCAGAAGCGGCACCCGTCCGATCTCTTTCAGATAAATTTTTACGGGGTCATCAATGGCGATATTTTCAACGGCAGGTTCTTCGTCGGCATCGTCCGCAAGCGACACATCGCCTGACATTGATGAAAGCTGAATGTCGTCAAGTATAATGTCGTCCAGCGTTTCAACGATCTCAACGCCGTTTGTTTCCAGTGTGTCATAAAATTTTTCGAGCTGTTCGGGGTCAATGTCCATTTCACCGATCGCGTCTAAAATTTCTTTGTTGGTAAGCTGTCCCTTTGACTTTCCCAATTCCATAAGATCTTTGAGAACTGTTCTTTTGTCGGGCTGTGCTGATGGTACCATAAAAACTCCTCCTGTTATTTCTTCTTTTCCTTCAACTTTTGAAGCTGTTCCATAAGTGTCTGTGTATCTGCCGCCGCTATCTGTTCGGGGGTCAGTTTGTCGTTTTCCTCCTCCAGTACGGACAGATACTCTCTTGCTGCCTGTTCGGGGTCGTTTTCCCTTGGGTGTGAAGCCAGTATTTTGGCGATCTGGCTAACCTCGTCATTGGAAAATTCTCCCGAAATGTCAGTGAGCGTAAACTCGCCACCGCTTTCGGCATATTTTTTTAATATTTCATAAACCTTTCGGTTAAATGACGTAATGAATTTTTCGGGCGGCAATTGGGAAAACACGCTTTGGGCAATATCGGGATTGGTCATCATCAGTGCGATAAGCGCTTCTTCCGCATTCGCTGCTCTTAAATTATAAAACTTTTCGTTGTTGATTTTGTCGTTTCTTGCGGATATGGTATCCTGAATATTGCGCCTCTCCTGTTTCTGCGCTTCACGGATATTCCTGCGGCGGAATTTCTGCATTTGATTTTTCACTGCGGTTTTCTCCACATTCAGTTCCTCGGCAAGACGAGAAAGATAGACATCCTGCTCAATACTGTTGTCAAGCTCCGAAAGAATCCTTGCCGCTTCGGTAAGATATTCTATGCGCTGCTCGGTCAGTTCAAAATTATAGCGCTTGCGCAGCTTGGAAAGCCGGAATTCAATATCGTTTCCGCTTTTGTCCAGTAACATACGAAACCGCGCCGCTCCCTGCTCGCCGTAATTTTTTATGTATTCGTCGGGGTCTTTGCCGTTGGGTACGGTCAGCACCCTGATGTGCAGACCCGTATCACGCAAAATCGGAATGGCTCTTGCTGTCGCTTTCTGCCCTGCTTCGTCCGAATCATAACAAATCACGACTTCATCACAGTAGCGCTTGATGATCATTGCCTGTTCGTTAGTCAGTGCCGTTCCGAGTGTGGCAACGGCATTTTCAAAACCTGCCTGATGAAGCGCAATGACATCCATATAACCTTCCACCAGTATCAACTGCCCGTTTGCCTTGTTTTTGGCAAACTGCAAAGCAAATAAATTGCGGCTTTTGTTAAATACCGGCGTATCGGAAGTATTGAGATATTTCGGCTTGATGTCGGACATAATCCGCCCTCCGAAAGCGATCACGTTTCCCCTTAAATCAATAATGGGAAACATCACCCTGTCGGAAAATCTGTCAAACGGATAACCTCTCTGTGAAAGATTCGCCAAATTCGCCTGAACCAGTTCCGCATTAGAAAAGCCCTTGCCTTTCAAATAATTCACCAATTCAAATCTCGACTGCGGCGAATAACCCAAACCGAAATGAATGATTGTTTTTTCAGTCAGACCGCGTCCGCGAAGATATTCCAGCGCCTGTCTGCCCTGCGGTGTATAGAGCTGCTTGTGATAGAAACGTGCCGCCTCACGGTTTGCCTCATAGATCCTGTTTTTCAGGTCGGTGTAACCGCTGCTTCTTCCGTTGTCCTCCGGCATTGACATTCCGGCTCTTTGCGCCAGAAACTTCACCGCATCCACATAGTCAAGATTTTCGATACGTTTAATAAAAGTGATCACATCTCCGCCCACTCCGCAGCCGAAGCAATGAAAAAACGCATTTTCCCTTGACACATTAAACGATGGTGTTTTCTCGTTATGGAACGGACAAAGCCCCACCATATTCCGTCCTGCCTTTTTCAGATTCACATAAGACGAAACCACATCGACAATATCCGTCCTACTTTTCAATTCCTGTATAAACTCTTCCTGTATCCCCAATTTTCTCCTCCAAACAAACTGAATTCATAATTCATAATTCATAATTATTTGCTTACATAACTTTTTTCGTAAGAGAACTTTTTGTTTTCACGTCACTTCATTCGTCAGCTCGGAAAGTCATCAATCAAAAAATTGTTTTTTCAGCTTCATCGCTTCCCTCTCCCCGCAGGGCTAATTATGAATTATGCATTATGAATTATGAATTAATTCAACGTGATCGTCCAACTGTGGGGAATAAAGAGGGTGTTGAATTTGTTGACGGCATAGTGGTCGGTCATTCCTGCGAGATAGTCACATACGGCGCGTTCGGGAGATTCCAAACGGGCAACGCGTTTATTTTCGTCGGGCAGCAGTTCGGGATGAGCAACGAAATAGCGGTACATCAGAAGCATAAATTCGGGAATTTTCTTTTCCTCGTGCTTGGCATAGTCATTGGAATAGACCGTTTCAAACATAAATTGATGAAGTCTGTCAAATGCCGATTTGATTTCCGGATTCATTGTTAAAGTGCTGTCGTGTGTATTGGTGATGACGGACAGCACCAATGTATTGATTCGTGTTGTTGTAGTATTTCCCAAAATGTCGGTTATATCCTTGGGTATATCGTTTTCCGAGATGACCCCCGCTCTGACCGCGTCGTCAATATCGTGATTAATGTAGGCGATACGGTCGGCAAGTCGGACGATCCTGCCCTCTGCCGTATCGGCTTCCTTTCCTTTGGTATGACAAAGGATCCCGTTTCGGGTTTCGTATGTAAGATTCAGCCCTTTTCCGTCCTTTTCCAGTATGTCAACCACTCTGAGGCTTTGTTCGTAATGATGAAAGCCGTCGGGAAAAATCTCATTGAGTGCCCTCTCCCCTGCGTGGCCGAACGGTGTATGTCCCAGATCGTGTCCAAGTGCTATGGCTTCTGTCAGATCTTCATTCAGTCTTAATGCCCGTGCTATTGTTCTTGCGATTTGCGCAACTTCCAGCGTATGCGTCAGTCTTGTACGGTAATGATCACCCTCCGGTGAAAGAAAAACCTGCGTTTTATGCTTTAAACGGCGAAAGGATTTACTGTGTATGATTCTATCCCTGTCGCGCTGAAAATCCGTGCGTATCGGGCATTTTTCCTCCTCTTTCAGCCGTCCTTTCGTATCGGCGGAGCAGCAGGCAAAGGGAGAAAGAATTTGTTTTTCGATTTGTTCGCTCTGCTCACGAATATACACCATATCACCCCCGGAAAACACCTTCTTTTAATATATACGCAAAATTTTTGCTTTTCCCTTTATTTTTCGCAAAAAAAATTATTTTTTCTTTGCCAGTTCATAACTGCCGTCTATCAGTGTGTAAATTTTCTCTTTTTCGACACTTCCGTCGAGGCATATTGTGATCCATCTTTTTTTATTCATATGGTAGCCGGGAAAGATCGTTTTATGATCGACAATTTTTTCGCTGTCCTCCTTATGAATATGGAGGTCAAGAACACACACAATTTCATCGGAATCGATACCGAGTTTTCTTTTGCTGATATGCAGAAAAGCTGCATACCACTTTTTGGTGTTTTCGTTACGAATAATGGCGGTATCGGGTGTTTTCTCCCAAAGAAATTCCGGTTCTCCGTTATATTGACGTTTGATATAGGACAACACCGCCTGTGCTTCATCACTTTGGAACGCACTTGGTCGGCAGCATTGATTTTTGATGTCATCCAGCACCGATTGATAGGCGTTTCTTACTTCTCCAACATATGCCCCCTTGGAATCCGTCAGGTGAAGAACATATTCTTCATTGGTATTGGTATCGATCAGTTTTGTATCAATTGCTCCATCTTCGGTAATCGTTACATACAGCGTAAACTGACCGTTTACGATGGGAGTGGAATATTCATACCGATGGTTCTTATGTTCAAATCCGTATGCTATCAGTTTGTCATAAACAATGATACTTTTTTCAAATTCTGTTTTCGCCATCGTGACCCCTCATTTGATAGAACTGTTCACCGATAATTTCAGTTTCAACACTTCCGCACGTTGCGTCAGCAAGCTGTTTCTGAAAGGAAGCAAAACCGTTCTCGGTAATATGATATTCAATCGCCACTGTATCCGAAAAATCGGTATTGTCGATTACGCCGCCGTTCGAGGGTATCAGTCCTGCAATTTTTCCGTATTGGTTATAGTCACATTTTAGAATTGCCTTGTGACAATTTTGCATTGTAATGATTCCGCCGGATTCAAGTGCCATTTTCGCACCTTTGGTATAAGCTCTGACAAGACCGCCTGCACCGAGAAGTATCCCACCGAAATATCTCGTTACCACAACAGCGACGTCGGTAACATCCGATTTCAGTATCACATCCAGTACAGGCATTCCTGCCGTTCCGTGCGGCTCTCCGTCATCAGAAAAGCGTTTTATCTGACCGTCACGCAGCACATAGGCATAAACATTATGCTTTGCGTCCCAATGTATCTGACGTTTGGAATTAACAAAGTCAAGTGCCTCCTGCTCGGTTGTGATCGGCTTTGCATACCCAATAAATCTGGAACGCTGTTCAACAAATTCATCACAACCCTCATTTTCAATCGTCCTGTACGACAGCACAGAAATACCCCCATTTTCTTGAAAATAATTTATCATTAACGTTGACATTCATTGATTTGTATTATATAATAAAGACAATAAGGTAAGCTGCCAAACAAAAACGGCAAGCCCCATATAGTTTGATTAAAAAATAATCGCCCTATGTTGAGAGCAGGGCGGTTATTTCTTTTTGTTCTGACGTTTAATGTCAAGCACTAAACGCACGATTGCAATGACTAACATCGCAGTCTGAATGAACTCCGAATATGTAATCATCAGCGTCACCCCTTATGCCAGGGGCTTTACAAAAAGTATTTCGCCCCCTGAAATAAAAGATTGTGGGGAGCTTGCCGCCTACCGTTGATAGCAGTTTACCTTGTATTTATTATTATAAAGCCTATCTTTGAACAAGTCAATATTTTTAACCGTTCAAAACGTCAGCAAAACAAGGCGGCACACATATTCTTTGTGTGCCGCCGTAACCACGTTGGTTATAATGAGCATTATTTGCCAATACCGTAACGCTTATTGAATTTATCAACACGTCCGCCTGTGTCAACAAGCTTCTGTCTGCCTGTGAAGAACGGGTGACATTTTGAACAAATTTCAACACGGATGTCTTTCTTTGTTGAACCTGTTTCAATTACGTTGCCGCAGGCACAAGTGATTGTTGTCTGCTGGTAATTCGGATGAATGTTCTCTTTCATTGTGAGTTCACCTCTTTCGTCTATGCCTAAATAACATACGAATTATACCATATTGCGGCTGAAATTGCAAGGATAATTTATAAATTTCTGAAAATTAATATTTTATACGTCAAATCACTTGAATATTTGACAATAATGCCCGTATCCGTCCGAAAATGTGTGACAGATACAGGCATCGTGATTATTTCACCGAAATGCTTTCCTTTTGAAGTTCAAATGTTTCGTCTGCGGTGTCTGCGGTAGTTTGTTCATTTTTGCCTGGTTTCTTTTTGTCGGTGAGAACGAGCTTAAGAAGAATCGGTGTAATAATGGTCGTAACAATTACTACAAGAACGATAGCAGGGAACAATTTCGGGTCAACCACATTCGCCTCTGCACCCTTCTGGGCAACAATGAGGGCAACCTCACCGCGCGATACCATTCCGATACCGATAGCAAGAGAATCCCTGTTGCCGAACTTGCAGAGCTTTGAACCCAAGCCGCAGCCGATAATTTTTGACAAGATAGCGACAATCAGCAAAACGACAGAGAAAAGAATGATCTGTGCGTCCATACCGTCCAGTACCGTGGCAATGCCGATACTTGCGAAAAAGACGGGCGAGAAAAACAGATAAGATGCGGTATTGACTTTCTTGTCGATGTATTCGTGCGATGAATAGTTGCAAAGAATCAGACCGGCAAAATAAGCGCCTGTAATATCGGCTACACCGAAGAAATACTCTGCACAGAACGACATTATAAATGCAAACGAAAGGCCAAAGATAACAACTCTGTGTTTTTTCTCATAGTACTTTTTGGGAATCATCGAAAGCAGCTTGACAGCAGCTGCGCAAAGAACCACAAAGACAAAGAACAATGCGATCTTGATGATGGATTCAACAGGGTTGACTTCTTGGTCTTGGAAACCGATAACGAGCGTCAGTACAATAATACCGATAATGTCATCGATGATTGCCGCTCCGAGTATGGCAGTACCCATTTTGGTTTTGAGCTTTCCGAGTTCACGGAGAGTCTCAACGGTAATACTTACGGAGGTCGCCATCAAAACAACGCCTACGAAAATCGCCTTCAGATCCCAGAAATTCCCCCCCATAAACAGGCTGTATGTCAGTGCACCGCCTGCCATAGGAACAACCACACCGATCAGCGCAATGACAAAGGACGCCAGACCCGTTTTTTTCAGTTCGGTGAAGTCTGTGCCGATTCCTGCCAGGAACATCAGCATAATAACACCGATCTCGGCAGTCTTGGTGATGAAATCGCCGCCCTGAACCAGATTCAGGCACGACGGTCCCACAATGACGCCTGCCAGCAGTGCGCCAACGACCTGCGGCATATTGACCCTTTTGGAAAGAAGTCCCAAAAGCTTTGTTGATGCGAGAAGCAGTGTCAGAACCAATAAATAAGTATATGGTCCGAAAGTACTCTCATTCATTTTCCATCTTCCTCTCTTTTAAAAAAATCCACACTATAAAATAGCATATTTAGCAAATATGTTCAACAGCACTTTATGATAAAAATATTTGCTATTTTTATTGGTTTTTGACTTACAAAAAAACCATATTGTATGAAATTGGTGCATATTGCCATATTTGTCAATAACATAAAATGTTACACTATCTGGAAAAGATAAAATTTCAGATAGTCCGTTTCGGGAACGTTCCACAAGATCGGATGGTCGGGGGCTTGCTGACGCGCTTCTATCTGGCGGAGTGATACGTGAGCGTCAAATGCCGCACTTTTCAGCATTTTGCGGAACAGGTCATCGTGCATAAAGTGCGAACAGGAACACGTCGCAAGATAACCGCCTCGCGGCAGAAGCTTCATTGCACGGAGATTGATTTCTTTATAGCCTCTCATTGCGCTGTCAACCGTGGAGCGGGATTTGGTAAACGCAGGAGGGTCAAGAATAATAAAGTCATATTTTTCGTCTTTCGGCATATTCGGAAGCAGGTCGAAAACATTGACAGCCTTGAATGACATTTTGTCGGTGAAGCCGTTCAGCTCTGCATTGCGCTTTGTCATTTCGATCGCGTCCTCGGATATATCCACCGCACAAACGTGCTCTGCGCCGCCCATCACGGCATTAAACGCAAAAGAACCCGTATGAGTGAAACAGTCAAGCACTTTCTTTCCTTTGGCAAGTTTGGAAACAGCAAGGCGGTTATATTTCTGGTCAAGGAAAAAGCCTGTTTTCTGTCCGTTTTCAAAGTCAACATTATATTTGATACCGTTTTCGGTGATGACAGTGGAAGTACTGTCAGGAACGGTTACGCCGTTAAGACGATAAAAGCCTTTGTTTTCTTCCAGCCCCTCCAGTTTTCGGATCGCGACATCGTTACGCTCATAAATTCCCTTTATCTCCATACCGTCCTCGTTAAGCACCCGATACAGGAGCGGAAAAATCACGTCCTTTCTTTTCTCAATGCCCAGAGAGAGCGTCTGCGTTACAAGAATATCGTTGAATTTATCAACCGTCAGACCGGGGAAAGTATCGGCTTCACCGAAAATGACACGACAGCAGTTCAGGTCGCTGCCCATTACGGTTTTTCGGTAATTCCACGCATAGCGGACACGGCGCTCAAAAAATGCGGTATCGAATTTGTCATTTGCGTTGGTGGAAATAATTCTGATACGAATTTTGGAATTGCTGTTGTAGAAGCCCGTACCGAGGTATCTGCCTTTGCCGGAGACGACATCGACCAGTTCACCATCGGCAAGCGTACCGTCAATATTTCTTAATTCGCCGTCATATACCCACGGATGACCGCTCAAAAGGCTCACTTCTGCCTTATGCGAAATTTCAACAACCGCCAATCCTCTGTTTTTCAATGCCATAAAATTCCTCCAAAAAGATTTTTGATTCATTACAAACGGGGTTCACTCCTGTGAAGCGAACCCCGTTGTCCGAGCGGTCAAACCGCACCTATATTTTAATACATTTTGTCGAAAAAGTAAAGAAGGAATCATAT
>CADCRH010000098.1 GCA_902803805.1 uncultured Ruminococcus sp. | reverse complement strand
GACGTATGGCAAGTCTTTTTGACGCAGTTAGCGGAAAAATGTGCCAAAAAGCCGTGCGGTGCTAAGATTTTAAACAGGCTCTAAAGGGAAAAGGGGTATAAGGATAATGTTTTCAAAGGATATAGGAATTGACCTCGGTACGGCAAATACGCTTGTTTACATAAGGAATAAAGGAATTGTAATGCGTGAGCCGTCTGTGGTTGCCGTTGATGTGCGAACGGACACGGTTCTTGCCGTGGGCACCGAGGCAAAGGATATGATAGGAAGGACGCCCGGTTCGATCGTAGCCGTCAGACCGCTGAAAGACGGTGTGATCGCAGATTTTGACATTACAGCGACAATGCTGAACCGCTTTATCCGCAAGGTAGTGAAGACCTCGCCGTTCAGCCGTCCGAGAATTATTGTTTGTGTTCCGTCGGGCTGTACAGAGGTGGAAAGACGTGCGGTGGAAGGTTCTGTCCGACAGGCAGGCGCAAAGCAGGTGGAGTTGATAGAGGAACCGATGGCGGCGGCGATCGGTTCGGGGCTTCCCGTTTCGGAGCCGTTGGGCAGTATGGTCGTGGATATAGGCGGCGGCACCTCCGAGGTCGCTATCATTTCGCTGAATGATATTGTGACGGCTTGTTCCGTGAGAGTTGCCGGTGATAAATTTGACGAATCCATTATTCAGTATGTCAAGAAAAAATATAACCTTCTGATCGGGGAACGTACCGCCGAGGAAATTAAGATCAATATCGGCTCCGCTTATCCGTATGAGGGTGAGGGCAGTATGCAGGTGAAAGGACGGAATCTGGTGGACGGACTGCCGAAAGATGTGGTCATATCGGCGTCCGAGGTGAGAGATGCCCTTGCCGACCCGCTGTCGGTGATCATTGAGGCGATCAGAACCACGCTGGAACAGTCGCCTCCGGAGCTTTCCGCCGATATTATCGACAACGGAATAATGCTGACGGGCGGCGGAGCATTGCTCAGAGGACTGGAATTACTGGTCGCACAGGAAACGGGAATGCCCGTACACGTAGCGGAAAGACCGCTTGACTGTGTGGTTGACGGCACGGGAATCCGCCTGGAAGATCTCATTAACTCCCAAAGATCAAAGCGCAGAGTGTGATAAGCAAAAGATTCAAAAATGCTTCGTGTTCAATTTGGTAAGCGGCGGTGTTGCTTTCGGCAGGCTGCCGCTTATTTGGATTTCGTGACGGCGCGGAAAAATAACCTAAAGGAAATTTGATATTCGGGAAAAATCATTCATAAAACGGATAAAGACGATTCAAAATAATAAGGAGGCTCTGCGTTGAAAGGTTTCTTTTCGGGAAAAGGCTTTAAAGTGCTGATGACAATTGTATGTATCTTTTTGGTCGTTGCACTGGTTTCGGCAGGAAACAGCTCGGCGAATCATTTCTTCACAAGTTTTTTGCTGACGCCGCTTCAGCAAGTAGCGACGGGCGGTGTGAAATCCGCAGGTGACGCGCTGACGCCGTCAAAAAGCAGCGAGGAGCTTGAAAAGGAGATCAGCAGGCTGGAGGAGGAAAACCGCGACCTTTCGGAAAAGCTGGTGGATTACTATGATGTCAAAAAGCAGAATGAGGAGCTGAAACGCTTCTATAATATCAAAAGCGAAAACAAAGACTTTTCGTTGGTTCCGTCAAACGTGATCGGACGTGACCCGAATGAAAATTTCTACGGATTTACCGCCGATAAAGGAACAATGGACGGTGTGAGTATCGGCGATCCTGTGATGACCGAAAACGGGCTTGTCGGATGGGTCAGCGAGGTTTCACCGAGATCCTGCAAGGTCACAACGATTTTGTCACCCGATACAAAAGTCGGAGCCGTTATCAAAAAAACCGATGACGGAGGAATCATTTCCGGTACTGCCGTGAATGCCGACGAAGGCACCGTCTTAATGAAAAACCTTACCGCGCAGAATTCCGCCGAAAAGGGCGATATTGTGGTGACATCGGGTTTTGGCGGTGTTTATCCGAAGAATATTAAAATCGGCAAGATCAGAAGCATTGCAATGGATGAATATACGGGTATGCCCGTAGCGGTGATCGAGCCATATGAGGAGATTCAGACGGTATCATCGGTGGTCATCGTCATTGACTTTGACGGAAAGGGCGAAGTTGACAATTCCCGATAATCGGACAAGAGCCAAAAAATGAATGGTGCGGAGGTTCAAAGAATTTGATGAATCATTTTCGGGTCGTAAAATATATCACGTTTTCTATAGAAATACTGTTGGCGCTGATTATACAGAGTACGCCGTATCTGTTGCCGGAGGTGTTCGGCGGCAAGGCGATCTTGCTAGTTCCTCTTGCGTTCAGCATTGCGGTGTTTGAGGAGGAAATCCCTGCGGTGATCTTCGGTGCGGTGTGCGGTCTGCTGATCGACAGCGGTTACAGCGGCCCTATCGGATTTTATGCGATCACGCTGGCGATCACGTGCTATATTATCAGTTTCCTGATGGCAAATTATGTCAGAACCAATCTTCTTACAGCAATGCTTACCGCACTTGCCGCCGTGCCTGTCGTGATTTTTTTACAGTTTATTTTTTACTATTTGCTGATGGAATACGACGACGCGTGGGGCTTTTTTGCAAGGCACTATATTTCAAGAATCATTTATACGCTGGCGTTTATGCCCGTTTTCTACGGATTGAACAGATTTATTGCGGTAAGATTATCTTCAAAATAACACTGTGAAAATCAAGGAGCGGTTGTCTATGAATTCAATATCCCTAAAGGGAAGATACGCTTTTATTATTACGATTTTGCTGATCGCTGCGGCGGTGTTTGTTACGCGGCTTGTCAAGTGGCAGATTTTTCAGTCGGATTATTATGACCAAATTTCGATGACCTCGACCTCATACACCGTCACAACCGATGCACTGAGAGGTGAGATCTACGATGTTAACGGTGCTGACCTTGCAGTGAATGTCACAAGCTATCGGGTCGTCATCAGCAAGCTTTATATGCCCGACGAGCAGTTGAATCGATCGATTGTGCGGCTGATCGAAATAATGGATCAGTGCAACGAAAAGTGGATCGACGAGCTGCCGATAAAGATCGACAAAAACGGCAATTATCAGTTTGACGAGAAAAAACAGGACGAAATAGACGAGTTGAAAAATAAAGATAATCTGAATATGAATCCGTATTCTACGGCGGACGAATGTATGGCAAAGCTGGTCGAAAAATACGAATGTGAGAACTATGACAAAAAACAGCAAAGAAATATTATCAGTGTCCGTTATAATATGCGAAAAATGATGTACGACAATTCCAATCCGTATGTGTTTGCCGACGGGATCAGCGAAAAAACAATGGCAGTTATTGCCGAAAATATGCAGGATGTCAAAGGTGTGGAGGTGGAATCCGCCGCTGTCAGAACCTATACCAACGGCACGATTGCGCCCCATATCGTAGGCATTACGGGACTGATTTCCGAGGAGGAGTATAACGAACTCAAAAGCAAAGGCTACGGCTACACGGACAGAGTGGGAAAAAGCGGTATCGAATCCGCCTTTGAAAGCTATCTGCGGGGAAGTTCGGGAAGCAAGACCTATGAGGTGAATTCGGATGGTACAGTGGATATGATCGCCTCCCAGGCGGCGGAACCGGGGGACTGTGTTTATCTGACAATCGATGCGCGCTATCAGAAAGTGGCACAAAAGGCACTCAAAGAAGCTGTTGAGGAAGCCAATGCCAATGCCGAGCTGACAGGCGAGGAAAAATCGGGCGAGGATTGTGTCGGTGCGGCGGCGGTCGTTCTGAATGTCGAAGATTTTTCCGTATTGTGTGCGGTCAGCTATCCGAGTTATGATCTGTCAAAATACTATGACGACTACACGAAGCTTTCCGCCAACAAAAGTCTGCCGCTTTTTGACAGAGCGTTTAACGGAGCATTGGCGCCCGGTTCAACGTTTAAACCGATGGTGGCATCGGCAGCGTTGGAAGAACACGCCATTTCCGCCGATACACATATCGACTGTGAGGGCGTCTATACGACAGGCGGCTTGAAGCTCTGGTGTATGAGCTATCACGGCGGTATCGATATGTATGAAGCGATCGAAAAGTCGTGCAATGTATATTTTGCCGAAACGGGTCGCCTGCTCGGTATCGAGAATATAGACAAATATGCGAAATGCTGCGGACTTGGCGTGAAAACGGGTGTCGAGATCAATGAAAGTTCGGGAACGCTGGCAGGCCCCGAATACAGTAAGGAAATGGGTTCGGACTGGTATGACAGTTTTGATTCTACTGCCGCCATCGGTCAGTCCGATAACCAGTTTACACCGCTTCAGCTTGCCACCTATGCCGCAACGCTCGCCAACAACGGAAAAAGACTGAAAACACACGTTGTTGATAAAATCACGACCTATTCGGGTGATGAAGTCGTCTATCAGTATGAACCGGTAGAAGCGGATGATATGGGCGTCAGCCTTGACAATCTCAAAAAGGTTCAGAAAGCGATGAATATCGCGGCCAACTCCTATGAAGCGCTTTCGGATTTTGATATACAGATAGCAGGAAAAACGGGTACCGCTGAAAATAACGGTTCCGACCACGCAAATTTTATCTGTTATGCGCCGTATGACCATCCGAAAATAGCAATCGCCGTTATGGTGGAACATGGTGGAAAAAGTTCTGTTGCAGTCAATGCAGCAAAGAAAATTCTGAACGCATATTTTCACGGCAAGGGTCTGACCGACATACCGAAAACCAACAAAGACGGTACTGTCGGTGTTCCCGTCAGTGCGGAAAACAGTGAAGAAAGCAAGGAGAGAGCTTCAGAAATATCCGCCTCCGAAGAAGAATAAAAACAGCATACCCCAAAAAGTGTTTTAGAGTAATGTCATAATTTCATTCTGTCAATTTTGTATGAAAAAATATGTATTTAAACCTTGACTTTATGGAATATGTGTGATATGTTTATAAAAGAGGTATTTGAAAATGGGCAAAGTGACGGTTATTACATCCGGAAAGGGTGGGACAGGTAAATCAACGGTAACGGCAGGGCTTGGTGCGGCACTGGTACGCCGCAGCAACAGAGTACTGCTCATAGATTGTGATGCGGGTATGAGGGGAATTGACCTTATGCTCGGTGTCAGCGGCGAACTGGTGTTTGATATTGCCGATATTATTAACGGCAACTGTCCTCCGGCAAGTGCGATTTATCCGTGCAAAACGATTCCGGAACTTTACATACTTCCTGCACCGCAGAATGTGCGTGACGAGATCAGTCCTTCGATTATGCGTCAGTTAACAAAGGTTCTGGTCAGATATTACGACCATATACTGATCGACAGCCCGGCAGGAATAGGAGCAGGCTTTCAGGCAGCCGTCGCACCTGCGTCACAGGCGATTCTGGTGGCAAACACCGAACCGCTTTCGCTTCGCGGATGCGACAAGGTACGCCAGAAGCTGCGGCACTGTCAGATCAACAACATCCGTCTGATCATCAACAGGTTCAACGAACGCAAATTCCGCCGGATGGATACGTTCCCCGACCTGGATGCCGTGATTGACGAAGCCGGAGCAAGACTGATCGGTGTCGTTCCCGAAGATAATTCCGCATCGGCGGCATCACAAAAAGGAAAGCCCATTGAAGGAAATATGAAAGCGGCATATGCGTTTGACCGGATCGCCGCGCGAATGGACGGAAAAAACGTTCATCTTATGTTAGACTAAATAAAAATACATATAACAGGGGGCAGCATAAAAATGAACATAGCACTGATAGCACACGACGCGAAAAAAGAATTAATGGTTCAGTTCTGTATTGCCTATTGCGGAATACTGAGCCGTCATTCATTGTGTGCGACAGGAACGACGGGCAAAATGGTATCAGAAGCGACAGGACTGGAGATACAGCGGTTTCTTGGCGGTTCACAGGGCGGCGACCAACAGATAGCCGCAAGGATCGCATTCAATGAGATCGATATGCTGATCTTTCTTCGCGACCCGCTCAATCCCAAGCCGCACGAGCCGAACGATATGAACCTTTTAAGACTTTGCGATATGCACAATATTCCTGTAGCAACGAACATTGCAACAGGTGAAGTGCTGATTCACGGTCTTGAGCGCGGCGACCTTGACTGGCGTAATATTGTCAGGTCATAATATTTTAAAACACAAAATAAAAACGACAAGGATAGTTTCGTCCTTGTCGTTTTTTTATTTTGTGTTGAAATTCAAAGTTTTGCTCAAACTTTTCCAAAAGCTTGTCGGGGTGTTAAGGGGCAGACAGCCCCTGACTGCCTGTCCTCGATCATTTAAAAAAATTCATTTTACCTATTGACAAAACTGTTATTACTGTATATACTGTATATATACAGATGAGGAATTGATAAGGAGAGATCAGTCAATGATGAAAATTTGCGAACAATGTCGTAAGCAGTTTGACGAAAAACAGAAAAAATGTCCGGTTTGCGGCAAAAGACTGAAAAAACAATATACGGAACAGGAACTGAAGAACATACAAAAGGAAAATGACGATATAACAGTCATCAACACATTCCTTATGTAAAATGCCGGACAGAAAAAGGAAGTGATATTTTGCACATCTTTATTGACAACAAAAGCGGTACGCCGATATATGACCAGATCTATACGCAAATCAAAAATCATATTATCAGCGGAACACTGAAAGAGGATGACGCGCTGCCGTCGATACGGAATCTGGCAAAGGATCTGCGTATCAGCGTTATCACAACAAAACGGGCATATGACGAACTGGAAAAAGAAGGCTTCATCTATACCGTTGCCGCCAAGGGGTGTTTTGTCGCGCCGAAAAATGTGGAACTTCTGCGCGAGGAAAATTTGAAAACGATCGAGTCGTACATCACAAAAATATCACAGCTTGCCGTATCCTGCGGCTTGAACTGTGATGATGTCATTGAAATGGTAAAATTTGAAATGGGGGATAAAGAATGAGTATTACCAATGCCATAGAAGTAAAAAACCTGACAAAAAGCTACAAGAAAGGCTTTATGCTGGATAATATCAGCTTTACACTGCCGAGCGGCTGTATTATGGGGCTGATCGGTGAAAACGGAGCAGGCAAAAGCACCGCCATCAAACTGATGCTGAATATGATAAAACGAAACAGCGGCACGGTGAAAATCCTCGGCAGGGATAACAGGGAGGATTTTGAACTGACGAAAGAGGATATTGGCGTTGTACTTGACGAGGTAGGCATTTCCGAATGTTTGAATGCAAAGGAAGTCGGAAATATTATGAAGCACACGTTTAAAAACTGGGATGAAAAAGTGTATGCGGAAAATTTGCAGAAACTTTCACTTTCGGATAATAAGAAGTTCAAGGAATTTTCAAAAGGTATGAAAATGAAACTGGGAATCGCCGTGGCACTTTCGCATAATGCAAAGCTGCTGATACTGGACGAAGCAACGGCAGGACTTGACCCTGTTATCCGTGACGAAATTATGGATATGCTGTGTGAATTTACGAGAGAAGAAACACACTCTGTTCTGATCTCGTCGCATATCGTCAGTGATCTTGAAAAAGTATGCGACTATATTGCCTTTATCCATAACGGCAAAATGCTGATCTGCGAGGAAAAAGACAGATTGTATGAAACATACGGCATTGTCAGATGTTCCGCCGAACAACTGAACGATATTGAACCAGATGCAGTCATCGGCAAAAAAATATCGCCCTACGGAGCAGAGGCAATCGTAGAAAGAAGCAAAATTCCGTCCGATTGGGAGATCGGTGCGATAGACATTGAAAAGCTGTTTGTATTTATGGTAAAGGAAGGACACTGATATGAAAGGCTTATTGATGAAAGATGGTTATTTGATGTGGAAATATCAAAAAGTCAATATGATCATTGCATTGATCTTTTCCTTCATTTCCGCATTCAACATAGACGGGAGCAATACCAATCTGTTTTTTATATTCTATTCCTGTCTGATGATCAGTTTTATACCTTCGGGCTTGTATTTAGTTGAGGAACGTGAAAAAAGCTATATGAATTTTTTTACGCTGCCCGTATCAAGAAAAACATATGTACTGGAGAAGTATCTTTTGAGTGTTCTCTGCAATACGGCGATCATACTGTTGAATTCTGTGATTCTTTTGATAAGAACAGCAGGACAGAGTATGTTAAAAGACAGTCTGATGATGATTGCACTAATGACAGTGATGACGTTCCTGACACCCGCTGTCGGACTGCCTGCGGTAATGAAGTTCGGCGGAACAATGGGAACATTTGTCAATATGATCGTTCCGTCTTTTTGTATGCTGTTAATAATGTCTGTTATGTCTTTTGACAGTGTCAGTGATTTGGTTCAGTATCATATGCAGGCGATTGACAGTATGATCCATATGGATTTTATGATTTTTTACTTGCTGATAACACTGTTTACTTTTTTATTGTACGGAATATCCATTCCTCTTTCGGTGAAGATTTACAAAAACAAAGAGTTCTGATGTAGGTTAAGAGGTGATTTATATGAAAGGGTTATTGATCAAGGATCTGTATATGTTTTGGAAGTACTGTAAATTATATGCAGCTGCATCAGTCGGGTTAATGGTAATTGCACTATGCAGCAGTGACAGTACCATTTTTGTGCCGCTTATGTTAACTTTTCTTTTTATGTCAATGATACCTATTACTTTATACAGCTATGACGAACGTGAAAAGGGAACGTTATTGACAGCGACATTTCCGACTTCCAGAGCGAAGTATATTTCGGAGAAGTATCTACTCGGACTGATTTTCAATCTGGTATCGCTTGCGGTTGGGGTAACAGCCTTATACTTTCATATGAACAGCAAAGAAGATTTTTTGGTAATGGTTGCAATGATGATCGGATTCAGTTTTCTGATACCGTCGGTTTCAATGCCGTTTGTGATAAAGTTCGGTTCTGAACGGGGACGCATATTAGGCGGAATTCTGTTAGGAGGTATGTATGCTGTTATTATGGGAGTGTCTGTTGGTATTTTTTCAACAATTGACGAAACATCGGAAACGATACTCAACAGCCTTGATGTAACAACAATATTTTACATTGTGGATATTTTCACATTGATCATTTATGCACTGTCCTGGCTCTTGTCCATATATCTCTATAAAAGAAAAGAACTGTAAATGCAGAATTATTTTTAGCAATTGTCTTGATTTTCTGATAATGAAGTGCTATAATGTTCTACAGAAAATATTGGCATACCCACAAAAAACGACCCCCGAAATAGTCTGACTCACTATTTCGGGGGTCTGTTCATTTTACCTTAAAAGGACGGCTGAATTAAACCGGTTTGTTGCCATTATTTCCTGTTAAGCCAATCATATATGTAGCTTGCAACTACACCGGCTGCGACAGATAACAGGAATGTTAAAAATATTGGCATAAACCCACCTCCTTCCTGTTACCGGTCTGGAGGTTGGCAACAAATATATTATACCATAAATTGATAAATAAAAAAGTTATTTTTATCAATTGATTTTTTTGTAATGAAGATCAATAGATGTCTTGATTTTCTGATAATGAAGTGCTATAATAAATGCATACGATATAAAAACTCAACCATATCGGCAAAAAACAACCCCCGAAATAGTCTGGTACACTATTTCGGGGGTCTGTTCATTTTACCTGAAAAGGATGGCTGACATAAACCATTGTTGTTGCTACTTTCTGTTAAGTAGGTCATATATGTAGTTTGCTACAATTCCTGCCAAAACAGAGAATAAAAATGTAAAAAACTCAACCATATAAGCACCTCCTTTCCGTTGCCGGATTGGAGTGTAGCAACAAATATATTATACCATAAATTCATAAATAAAAAGTTATTTTTATCAATTGATTGTTTTTTGTAATAAAGATCAATAGATGTCTTGATTTTCTGATAGTGAAGTGCTATAATAAGCATATGCGATATAGAAACTCGAACATATCGGCAAAAAACAACCCCCGAAATAGTCTCCTACACTATTTCGGGGGTCTGTTCATTTTACCTCAAGAGGACGGCTGACATAAACCGTTTTTCTGTTGCTACTTTCTCTTGAACAGGTCGTATATGTAGTTTGCTGTAATTCCTGCCAAGACAGAAATAAGAAAAGTAAGAAACTCGAACATATAAGCACCTCCTTTCCGTTGCCGGATTGGAGTGTAGCAACAAATATATTATACCATAAATTGATTGTTTTTGTAATGAAGATCAATAGTCGTTATAAAAGAGTTTTTATTTT
>CADCRH010000097.1 GCA_902803805.1 uncultured Ruminococcus sp. | reverse complement strand
GCTTATCAAAATGGCAAAATCATAATAACACAAAGCCGACAATTCGTTAATAGGAATTGTCGGCTTATTTGATAGTTTGTTTTTATCCTTGCCCTTTCTTACGGCTTCGGAACTTTTCCGCACCCCCGCAGGGCAATTATGAATTATGAATTATGCATTATGAATTAGTTTAGAGATTCGTGTAACCCATAAGGCTTTTGTCAACTTCTTTGGCGGCATCTCTGCCTTCGCGGATGGCTCTGACAACGAGAGATTGTCCGATGTGCATATCGCCGCAGACAAAAACTTTGTCGGAGTTTGTTTTGTGTGTGCCTTGCTCCGAGGAAACATTGCCTCTTGCATTGCGTTCTACACCGAAAGCATCCGTAACATAGTTCTGGGCGCCCACAAAACCGGCAGCGATCAGTACCAGATCGGCTTCTACTGTGTATTCACTGCCTTCTACTTCTTTCATCAGGGTTCTTCCCGATACGGGGTCCTTTTCGGGGTTGAGTTTGACAAGAACAACAGCAGTCAGATTGCCGTTGTCGTCGGAAAGGAATTCCTTAACGGTCGTCTGATATACTCTCGGGTCGGCTCCGAATACTTCAATTGCTTCTTCTTGACCGTAATCGGTCTTGCATACTCTTGGATATTCCGGCCAAGGATTGTTTTCGGCTCTTTGGTCGGGGAGCTTCGGCATCATTTCGAGCTGTGTCACACTTTTGGCACCGTGTCTGACACTGGTTCCCACACAGTCGTTGCCGGTGTCGCCGCCGCCGATCACGATAACATTTTTATCCTTTGCGGAAATATAGGTGCCTTCTTTCAGGTCGTTGTCAAGGAGTGCTTTGGTGGTCGATTTCAGGAAATCAACGGCAAAATAGATACCTTTTGCTTCACGTCCTTTGACATTGATGTTTCTTGGTTCCGACGCACCGCAGGCGAGAATCACTCTGTCAAATTGATTCAGAATTTCATCGGCACTGACATTGTTGCCTATATCGGCTTCTGTTTTGAATATAATGCCTTCGGCTTTCATTATGTCGGCACGTCTTTCAATGATGTGTTTTTCCAGTTTCATATTCGGAATACCGTACATCAGCAGACCGCCGATCCTGTCCGAACGTTCAAAGACAGTAACGCTGTGACCTCTTTTGTTCAGCTGGTCGGCAGCGGCGAGTCCCGAAGGACCCGAACCGATCACGGCAATTTTCTTGCCGGTTCTTACCTTTGGCGGATTCGGTGCGGCATAGCCTTCCGAATAGGCTTTTTCAACAATGGTGTATTCGTTTGACCTGACGGTGACGGCATTGCCGTTAGCACCGCAGGTACACGCTTTTTCGCAGAGAGCGGGGCAGACCCTTGAGGTAAATTCGGGGAAGTTGTTTGTCTTGCGAAGTCTTTCGTAAGCCTGCTCCCAGCAGCCTTTATATACGAGGTCATTCCATTCGGGAATGAGGTTGTTCAGCGGACAGCCAGTCATCATACCGCCGAGCATCACGCCCGACTGACAAAACGGTACGCCGCATTCCATACATCTTGCCGCCTGTTTGCGCTGTTCTTCGGCGGAGAGGGCGGTGTGAAATTCATTAAAATGCTGAATACGCTCTTTAGGTGATTCCGCCTCAAATTCGGTTCTTTCATACTCCATAAATCCTGTTGGCTTTCCCATATTCGTCCCCTCCTTATTTATTCTTTACAATTTTGTAGAATGCTTCGATCTGAGCCTGTTCGGGAGAAAGTCCCTTTTCCTCGAACGAAGCAATCGCAGCCATCATATTTTTATAGTCGTGCGGAATGATCTTCTTGAATTTCGGGATATAGTTCTCAAAATCGTCAAGAATTTTTTGACCTTTTTTAGAGCCTGTTGCCGCAACGTGTTCTTCAATGAGCGATTTCAGCTCGATCACATCGTACTTGTCGCCAAGCTCCGAGAAGTCAACCATTTCTTTGTTCAGTCTTGTATAAAGATCTCTGTCCTCGTCAAGCACATAGGCAACACCGCCCGACATACCTGCGGCAAAGTTTTTGCCCGTTTTGCCGAGAACCACCACACGGCCGCCTGTCATATATTCACAGCCGTGGTCACCGACACCCTCAACAACCGCAACAGCACCGGAATTTCTGACACAGAAACGTTCGCCGGCAATACCGTTGATGAATGTCTTACCGCTGGTTGCGCCGTAAAGAGCAACGTTGCCGATAATGATGTTTTCGCTTGCGTCAAATTTGCTTTCTTTCGGGGGATAAACGATCAGTTTGCCGCCTGAAAGACCTTTGCCGAAATAGTCGTTGGAATCACCGATCAGTTCCAGTCGGAGTCCTTTCGGAATAAACGCACCGAAGCTCTGACCGCCCGAACCGTTACATTTTACGGTATAGGTATCCTCATCAAGACCGTCGGAATAAAGTTTGGTGATCTCCGAACCGAAGATCGTACCAAAGGAACGGTCTGTATTTTTAACATCAACGGTAATGGTTTTCTTCTGCTTTTTCTTCAAAGCGGAGGAAAGCTGTTTTACCAGAATTTTTTCATCCAGTGTTTCGTCCAGTTGGAAGTCATAAGGATGTTTGCTGTTATATTCGGTCGTTTCACCGAGGAAGTCAATATCAAGGATATTTTTGAGGTCAACATAGGACGCTCTGCCCTTGATGTTATCCTTTCGTTTCAGCAGATCAACTCTGCCGACCAGTTCATCAAGGCTTCTTACACCGAGTTTTGACATATACTCACGGAGTTCTTCGGCAATAAAGAGCATAAAGTTGATGACGTATTCGGGTTTGCCGGGGAATTTCTTGCGGAGTTCGGGATCCTGTGTCGCAACGCCGAACGGGCAGGTATCGAGATTACAAACTCTCATCATTACACAGCCGAGAGAGATCAGCGGAGCGGTCGCAAAACCGAATTCTTCCGCACCGAGGATCGCTGCGATAGCAACGTCACGGCCTGTCATCAATTTGCCGTCGGTTTCGATAACGACCTTGTTTCTCAGACCGTTCTGAATCAGTGTCTGGTGTGCTTCGGCAAGACCGAGTTCCCACGGAAGTCCTGCATTGTGGATAGAGTTCTTCGGAGCAGCACCCGTACCGCCGTCGCTGCCCGATATGAGGATACATTCGGCGCCTGCCTTGGCAACACCTGCCGCAACGGTGCCGACACCGCATTCGGAAACGAGCTTAACGGAAATTCTTGCTTCTTTATTGGCATTTTTCAGGTCATAGATGAGCTGTGCCAAGTCTTCAATGGAATAAATATCGTGATGCGGGGGAGGAGAGATCAGCGACACGCCGGGGGTAGAATGTCGAGTTTTTGCGATCCACGGATAGACCTTTTTGCCCGGAAGATGACCGCCCTCGCCGGGTTTTGCACCCTGTGCCATCTTGATCTGGATCTCTCTTGCGGAATTCAGATACTGAGAGGTAACGCCGAAACGTCCCGACGCAACCTGTTTGATGGCGGAGCAGCGGTCGTTTTCGGTACCCTTTGTCATTATTCTTTCGGGACTTTCGCCGCCCTCACCTGAGTTGGATTTGCCGTGAAGTTTATTCATTGCAAGCGCCAGTGCCTCGTGCGCCTCCTGAGAGATGGAGCCGTAAGACATTGCACCCGTTTTGAATCGTCTGACAATGCTTTCGGCACTTTCCACTTCTTCCATCGGAACGGGAGTTTCCGCATAGTTGAAGTCCATCAGACCCCTGATATTGACAGGGTCAAGCTGCTGGGAAATTAAATTGGTATATTCTTTGAAAGTATTGTAGTCACCGGTTCTCGTTGCTTTCTGGAGAAGGTAAATGGACATCGGATTGTAGAGATGTTCTTCCTTACCGCTTCTGAACTTATGGTTTCCTCTTGACTCCAGTCCGTTGTCCGTGCCAAGACCGAGAGGGTCAAAGGCAGCGGTATGCAGTTTATCAACGTTGTTTTCAATATCCTTGATAGTGATACCGCCGATTCTGCTCACGGTACCCGTGAAGTATTTGTCGATAACATCCTCACCGATACCGATAGCTTCAAAGATCTGAGAACCCTGATAGGAGCGGATAGTGGAAATACCCATTTTGGAAGCAATCTTGATAATACCGTGAAGAACGGCACTGTTATAGTCGTCAACAGCGGCATAGTAATCCTTATCGAGAAGGTCTTCGTTGATCAGCTCGTGAATGGTTTCCTGTGCGAGATAGGGGTTGATCGCAGAAGCACCGTAGCCGAGAAGTGTTGCGAAATGATGGACTTCTCTCGGCTCACCGCTTTCCAGAACGATGGCAAGCGAGGTTCTGCGCTTGGTAACAACAAGGTGCTGATGAAGTGCGGAAACCGCAAGAAGCGAAGGAATCGCAAGATGGTTTTCGTCAACGCCCCTGTCGGAAAGGATCAGGATGGTAGCGCCCTCATTGTAAGCTTTGTCAGCTTCAATAAAGAGTCGGTTGATCGCCTTTGAAAGTCTTGTGTTTTTATAGTAAAGAATCGGAATGACAGCCGACTTGAAGCCGGGTTTGCGGAGATTCTTGATTTTCAGGATGTCGGTTGAGGTAAGAATCGGATTGTGTATTTTCATTACCTGACAGTTATCGGGCTTTTCTTCGAGAATATCGCCCGATCTGCCGATGAATACGCTGCTGGAAGTGACAATTTCCTCTCTGATCGCGTCGATAGGGGGGTTCGTGACCTGTGCGAAAAGCTGTTTGAAGTAATTAAACAGCGGCTGCGGCTCATTGGAAAGAACAGCAAGAGGGCTGTCGGTACCCATTGCACAGATCGCCTCGGAGGCGTTCCTTGCCATCGGTAGAATGGAAGTCATTACTTCTTCATAAGTATAGCCGAATGCCTTTTGCAGACGCTTTCTGTCCTCTTTGCTGTGTTCCTCTACCTTGGCATTGGGAATCTTCAGGTCTTTCAGGCGGACAAGATTGCTGTCTAGCCATTCACCGTAGGGCTGTCTGCCGGCATAGTATTCTTTCAGTTCGGTATCGTCGATCAGTCTGCCCTTTACGGTATCGACCAAAAGCATTTTGCCGGGGTGAAGTCTTTCCTTGGTGACGATTTTTGCAGGGTCAACCGGAAGCGCGCCGACTTCGGAGGAAAGAATCAGGTTGTCATCATCGGTGATATAATATCTTGACGGTCTTAATCCGTTTCTGTCAAGCACAGCGCCCATAATGTCGCCGTCCGAGAAAAGAATCGACGCAGGACCGTCCCACGGTTCCATCATTGTGGCATAGTACTGGTAAAAATCCCGTCTTTTCTGGCTCATTGCCTTGTTGTTTCCCCACGGTTCGGGAATGGTGATCATTACGGCAAGCGGAAGATCCATACCGCTCATCACGAGAAATTCAAGGGTATTGTCAAGCATTGCCGAGTCCGAACCTTCGGTATTGACAACAGGAATTACTTTGTCAAGGTCGCCTTTGAGATGTTCGGACTTCATATTTTCTTCACGAGCGAGCATTTTGTCGGCGTTTCCTCTGATGGTGTTGATCTCGCCGTTGTGAACCATCATACGGTTGGGATGAGCGCGCTGCCAGCTCGGATTAGTATTGGTTGAGAATCTGGAGTGAACCATTGCGATAGCCGATTCATAATCGGGATCCTGCAAGTCAAGGAAGAAGTTTCTGAGGTCGCCCACAAGGAACATACCTTTATAGACAATCGTTCTGCTGGAGAGCGAAACAACGTAGGTATCCTCGTTTGACTGCTCAAAAATACGTCTTGCGACATACAGTCTTCTGTCGAAGTCAAGACCTTTTTTGACATCCGCAGGACGTTTGATAAAGCACTGAATAATGGAGGGCATACACTCAACGGCTCTCTGACCGAGCACTTCGGGTCTTGACGGAACATTTCTCCATCCGAGAACTTCCAGACCTTCTTTGGAAGCGATGATCTCAAACATTTTCTTTGCCTGGTTTCTTGCAAGCTCGTTTTGCGGAAAGAAGAACATACCAACGGCATAATCCCTTTCGGAGCCGAGTGTGATACCGAGATCGTTTTTCGCTGCCTTTTTAAAGAATTTATGTGAGATCTGGAGCAAAATACCGACACCGTCACCGGTTTTGCCCTCGGCGTCCTTACCGGCTCTGTGTTCCAGCGTTTCAACGATCGTTAAGGCATCTGCGACGGTATTATGAGATTTGATACCTTTGATATTGACAACCGCACCTATACCGCAGTTATCGTGTTCAAATTTCGGAGAGTACAGTCCGTTACAGACTTGTTCTCTTTCTTTCTGCATAAACAATCACCCTTTCGTGACACGGCATTTTGCCGCACAATGTCTTTCCTTATATAGCGAATCGACGAACCGCAAAGCGCAGGATTTTGTTTGATAAAATTCAAATGAATTTTATTGTAATATTTCCTGCAAATTACAGCCGCACAAAATTCGGGGATTCAAAAAGAATTCCCGAATCAGTCGATTTTATACAACAACCCCATTATATCACTGTATCATTTAAAATGCAAGATATTTTTTAAAAACTTGCAAATTTTTTCTGAAAATCGGGACAAAAATCCCTTTTGCACTCGAACTTTCAAGAAAATTCGGTAAAAATATGCAAAATCGCAGGATGGAATGTTGATTCCGTCAAAACAAAATCTAAAAAAATATAAAAAGGTGCAAAGGAAAAATGCTCCTTTGCACCTTAAAATCTTCGTCGATTCCCTTGTATTATACTCTTTTTGATCAATTTTGTCAATAAAAAAATAATAATTTTTTATGGATCATTATAGGCAGTGATGAAGGAAACATTCAAAAATTTTTCTGCTGTTCTCGTCTTTTTCAAAAGAAAATTCGGGGTGCCACTGTACACCCCATACAAAACGCTTTTGAGGCATATAAACCGCCTCGATCAGTCCGTCCTCCGACACGGCAGCTTCTTTCAGCGGAGGTGCAAGTGTTCTGACAGCCTGATGATGATAGCTGTTGACCTTCATTGTTTTGATTTTCAGCAGATCATAAAGGGGAGAGTCCTCCAAAATTTCCACACTGTGAATGGGAATATCATATGGCGGTGATTGGTGATGTTCAACCGTTGTCGGATACTGCGTCGGTATATCCTGATACAGCGTTCCGCCCAGCACCGCATTGATAAACTGAATTCCTCTGCAAATTCCCAGTATCGGCTTATCTGCTTCGACTGCCTGTTTGAAAAGAATTGTTTCTGTTGCGTCACGGTCAAAGCAGCACACGACCGAATCATTGATCGGTTCTTCACCGTACAGTGACGGCGAAATATCGTGACCGCCCGTCAAAAGAAATCCGCTGCAAATTTCAAGCATTTGACTGATACAGTCCTCATCATTGTTCAGCGGCAGCATTATGGGAATACCGCCTGCGCTTTCAATTCCCTTAAAATATCCCGGCAGCATCCAGTAGCTTTCGAGTTTTTCATCTACCAACGGCAGTACACCGATGATCGGTTTCATACAAATCACCCTTTCGGAAAATCAAAAAGGGCAATGACACAAACGCTGCGTCATTGCCCGATAGCTATATTTTAGTTGACAGTTCGTTTTTTGTCAAGAAAATTATTCCGTGATCAATGTTTTGATGTCAACTTTTTTGATTCTTCGCGATACAACATAGGAGAACACGAAAAAGCATACACAGATCAATCCGACAGGGAAAAGAAACGACATCGGAACGAATTCAACATTAAAGCTGACGATACCTATACCGTGCAGCATTGCGGAAAGTAGCCTTTCCGAAAAAAGAAGACTTAATATCGAACCAAACAGCGAACTGACCGCCGCCGTGATCAAAAATCTGACAGCAAACTGTAAACGCAAATGCCGAAGCCGAAAACCGATGGCTTTGTAAATACCAATATCGGTTTTTTCCTGCAAGAAGGATTTTTTGCATACCATTGTGATAACCACGAGTGCGAATAGGATGGAAAAAGCATAGATGACGGTTTTCATCGCATTGATAGCCACGGAATAAAGACTGTCAACCATTGGCTCACTTCCCGCACATTCAATGAGATCTCCGTATTTTTGGTTGATTTCCTCCGCAATTTTTTCCGCGTCCTTAAAATCACTTAAACTGTAGCCGAAATAAAAAATATAGTTAATGCCTAATTTTTTCGCACCCTCAAGACTCATCGCAAAACAGCGTCCTGCGTCACTCATTGACCGATAATATCCGCTGATGAGATATTCCGCTTTTTTGTCGTTGTCCGACAAGAGAACTTTATCACCGATATGTAATTCTAGCTCATCCGCGATAAACTCACTGATCGCGATCTCATTATCATAGATCGGGCTTCTGCCTTTTGATGTGGCAGCCATTTCGGGATTTTGATAAATCATACAGTATATATTTTCTCCGTTGATAGAAATATATTTTGAAAGAAGATAATATTTTTTCTCTATCGTTGTGTAACTGCTGATCAGTTTTTCGATTTCATCGATCTTGCTCTCAAATTCCTCGAAATTTTCGGGGTCTTTTAAATTGATGCCAAGTTCGGTATAAAGGGCACCCATTGATTCGTTGGCTGTCTTTGAGTTCAGCGCATCTCCTAAAACGTTGATGGTCAGCATAAAGAAAACCAAAATCGTTGTAATGATGATGGTACTGAGATATTTTTTCTTGTTGGACGTAAACTGACGGAGTGCCAGACTTGCCGAAAGACAACGGCGTGTGATCGGCAATTTGATTCTGTTGTCGAAATAGACTTCGTTTTTGCCGCCCGAAATCGCTCTGATAGGGGAGATCTTGCTGATTTTTCTGGTGCCGAACAAAACGAACACTGCTGATACCGCAAGAAGCGCCAACAATATCAGAATACTTGGCAGAGCGGCAAGACGGTGATTATTTGGTATCGCCGTGATCGGCTGAAAAACATCGGTAAATGTCATTGCAGTGGGAATGGCAAGCACCAATCCGACAACCGCACCGATCACTTCCGCTAGCAGATACTGCAATAAAAATACCGCACGTATCTGAAGCTGTGAAAATCCCATTGCTTTCAGAACACCGAGATTCACATAGTCGATCTCAATACCGGTGGCGATACTGTGGTTCATCACAATCAGCACAATGATCATTAAGAAGATCAGAAATATCATCAGAACCGAAGTGATGATTTCCGGGAACAGATTGGTATAGTTCAATGATTCGTACCGTGTGGTGGAGCCGTCTGACAGGTCGATCACGCCTG
>CADCRH010000096.1 GCA_902803805.1 uncultured Ruminococcus sp. | reverse complement strand
TGAGTTCTTCTGCTTCGGTACTAACGACCTTACTCAGATGACATTCGGCTTCAGCCGTGATGACTCCGGTAAGTTCCTCAACGCTTATTATGATGCAAAGATCTTCGAGAACGATCCGTTCGCTAAGCTTGACCAGACAGGTGTAGGCAAGCTGATGGAAATGGCTATCGAACTTGGTAAGAAGACACGTCCCGAACTCCACTGCGGTATCTGCGGCGAGCACGGCGGCGATCCGTCATCTGTTGAGTTCTGCCATAAGATCGGTCTTGACTATGTATCCTGCTCACCGTTCAGAGTACCGATCGCTCGTCTTGCTGCTGCACAGGCTGCCATCGCAGAGGGCTGATCCCTGAAAAGATAAACTGGAAAATTCATATTTTTCATATAGGTTTCCCCGACACGATTTTGCTGTGTCGGGGAAACCTTTTTGCTTTTGATTCATAAATTAATTAAAATCCAGAAAATTCTTTGTTATCTTCTTGACAATTTGCGGATAGGGTGTTACAATAAAAACAGATACGGACGAGGGCGTTCTGCTTAACAGCGGAACGCCCTTTTTGTATTACAGTATTTGACATTACCGTGTTGAATCACCATTGCAGCTGCTGAGGAAAAAGGAAATGAAGGATACATTAAACCAAGGGGTGAATATAAATGGAGAAACTATGTAGCAAGACAGCAAAAATCAACGAACTGCTGTCAAGGTACGGTGTAAAGTTCGGAATTTATAAAAACGGTGTCTTTAAAGAACAGCTCTTTCCGTTTGACGCAATTCCGAGAATCATTCAAAAAGACGAGTTTGACTATCTTGAAAGAGGTCTGAAACAGCGTGTGAATGCCTTGAATGCGTTCCTCGGCGACATATACGGAAAAAAACAGATCGTAGCTGACGGAGTGATTCCCGAAGAATTTATTTTTTCGTCATCGGGATTCCTGCCGCAGTGCGATGGTGTAAAACCGCCGAAAGGGATCTTCAGCCATATTTCGGGCATTGACCTTGTTCAGTCAAAGGATAATCAGTGGTACATACTGGAAGATAACCTCCGTGTTCCGTCGGGTGCGTCCTATCCTATGATCGCACGTGAACTGTGCAGACGCTCAAGCCCCGAAACCTTTGCCCATACGCCGATTTATGATAACCG
Source organism: uncultured Ruminococcus sp. (assembly GCA_902803805.1). Classification (GTDB taxonomy): domain Bacteria; phylum Bacillota; class Clostridia; order Oscillospirales; family Acutalibacteraceae; genus UBA1213. Next base: position 5,995 of record CADCRH010000096.1, on the reverse strand, counting down.
TGATTATGCGGATCTGCTCAAAGAGGTAATGGATCACGTGAATACGGGCGGTATCAATGTAATCGTTACGCCGGGCAGATATAATGCCGCTTTCTTTGAACATTCCTATTTTGCGGAAAAAACGGGTGCAGTTCTGACAACAGGCAGCGACCTGGTTGTTGAAAACGATAATCTGTACTATGTTGACTATAACGGCAGAAAACAGCGTGTCGGTGCGGTTTACCGCCGTATCTCGGACGAATATCTTGACCCGATGACCTTTAACGAGGAATCCGTGATCGGTGTGCCGCATATCTTCTCCGCCTACAAAAAGGGTAATGTAGCGCTGCTGAATGCGCCCGGAAACGGTATTGCGGACGATAAGGGAATTTATTATTTCGTTCCTAAAATGATTCGGTATTATCTCGGTGAAGAACCGATTTTGAATAACGCGCCGACATACCTTCCGTATTATGAGGAGGATATGAAATTCGTGCTTGCCAATTTTGATAAGCTCGTTATTAAGGACGTTGCAGAGGCAGGCGGTTACGGCGTTGTGTTCGGCAGCAGCCTGACAAAGGAAAAGAAAGCCGAATTTATCGAGATGCTCAAGGCGGAACCGCGCCGATTCATCGCACAGGAAATTATCGATTTTTATGACCTGGATATTATTGACGACGACGGAAATAAGGTACAGCGGAAAGCCGACCTCCGTGCCTTTGTTCTTACCGACGGCACCACTAAGGTATGGCGCAGCGGTCTGACACGCTTCACGCGCAACCCCGATTCGTTCATTGTCAATTCATCACAGGGAGGAGGCTTTAAAGATACATGGATATTATCACGATAGAAAAAATGGATCATCTTTTCTGGCTGGGCAGATATATAGAACGCGTCAGCACAACACTGAAAGCCTATTTCGGTGTTTATGACAAGATGATTGATAAAGACAGGGATTATTATAAAAACATTTGTGCCGATATAGGCATACCCGATGTTTACGGCTCAAAGGAAGAATTCATTAAACGCTATCCGTATGATGCCAACGACCCAAACTCGATCACTAGCAGCCTGAACCGCGCCTATGACAATGCTATTGTGATGCGTGACTATATCGGTACGGAAACAATGTCGTATGTACAGCTTGCGATGGATGATATGGCAAAAGCGTCCAGAAGCGATTATGACTATGCCGATATGCAGCTTGCAGTTGACCATATCTTTTCATTCTGGGGCTGTGTTGATGATATGATCGACGATGAACCTGTCAAGGCAATTATGCGTCTTGGCAAACGGTATGAACGGATCGATCTGTATCTTGCATTCAAACATCCTGTGTCCGATATTCAACGGGAGTTTGACAGATTTCAGCAGCGCCTGATACAAACGGGAAAAACATATGACGTTCCGACATTTGATACGTTTGAACGTATGCTGAACGAACGTGATTTCGGCTATAAAAGGGCAAGAGCATTGTTTGCCAATATGTTTAACGTTTAAGGGGAGAGGCTCTGATGAAAAATCTGCATTTTGCCTATTTAATGACGATCGGATTTGATGCACCCGTAACAAAGCACAGCTATTCCCTGAAATGCTGTCCGCTGACAAATGAACGTCAAAAGGTAGAGAATCTCACCGTTACTGTTAACGGAAAGGAAGTCCGCACCACCGATACGGACGTTTACGGAAATATACTCATCAGCGGAGCGATCCCCGAGGCGCATACCTCGTTTGAGGTAATTGCGTCAGGCGAAGTACAGACGGGACTGGACATATGTGAGTCATACGACAGTGAAATTGCAAGGTCGTATATCTATAAGCATTTTACGGCAATGACTTTTCCGGGGGAAAAGCTGACAGATGTATTCAAAAAAAGCGACATCAAGATCATAGAAACTCCCTATGACCGTGCTTTGTATCTTTTCAGACTGACAAGCGGACTGATCAAGTATCAAAAGGGCGTTACCGATATATCAACCACTGCCGAACAGGCACTAAGCGGCGGACACGGTGTATGTCAGGACTATGCGCATATAATGCTTGCCCTTTGCCGGATGGCGGGACTGCCGTGCCGCTATGTTGTCGGAATGATGCTCGGAGAGGGCGAAAGCCACGCTTGGACAGAAGTTTTGTGCCGCGGTGTTTGGTACGGTTTTGACCCGACCAACAATAAACTCGTTGATGATAACTATATCAAAATTTCCTGTGGCCGTGACTATCACGACTGTACAGTGAATAAAGGCGTATTCTACGGCTTTGCGAATCAGCACCAGAGCATTAACGTATCTGTCATAGAACGTAATGAATAAAATAAAAAGGAAGAAATTTATGATACAAAATGTTGTTTCGGTTTCGCTCCCCGTGGGCGAAAATCTGACAATCAAAAAGAAAAGAATCACGCCTCTCCGCGGCGCAAAGCCCGATGACAAGCGTATCAGCATTGTTACGGGTGTTCACGGAGATGAGCTGGAGGGTCAATATGTCTGCTGGCTTGTCCAAAAACGAATTAACGAAAATATAGCCGACCTTGACGGAATTGTGGACATTTATCCGGCGATGAATCCGCTCGGTATCGATTCCATCACAAGGGGAATTCCCGGTTTTGATTTGGATATGAACAGAATTTTTCCGGGCTATTCCGACGGTACGATGACCGAGCATATCGCCAGTGAAATTATCAGCGACATTGCAGGCAGCAGCGCTTGTATTGATATTCACGCCAGTAATATCTATCTGACGGAAGTGCCGCAGGTTCGTATCAATGAAATATCCCGTGATACACTCATACCGCTTGCCAAACATCTCAACGTTGATTTTATATGGGTTCACGCATCGGCAACGGTATTGGAATCGACACTTGCTTATTCCCTGAATGAAATCAATGTTCCCACGCTTGTTGTTGAAATGGGTGTGGGTATGAGAATCACCAAAAGTTACTGTGAACAGCTTGCCGACGGCATATTCAGTCTTATGGCGGAGCTTGGCATTTGGAAGGGCGCAGTCAGTGAGCCGCGTACACCGATTATTTCCCGTGACAGTAAGGTCAACTTTATCAATGCGGCGGCAGCAGGTTTATTTGTGCCGAGTGTGAAGCATTGGACAAAGCTGAAAAAGGACGATCCTGTGGGAATGATTGTCAATCCGCTGAGTGGTGCTGTACTTGATAATATTTTAAGTCCGTGCGACGGCATACTCTTTACACTTCGCGAATATCCCATCGTTGACGAAGGCTCCTTGATTGCAAGAATACTGGAAGATAATAAGGAGGCGGAACAACAGTGACGGAGAAAAAAATATTTGAACTGGAAGCATTATACCGTGACAATCTTATTGTCAAGGGGTATGAATTCGGCAGCGGCGAAAAAAGTGTTTGTATTCTTGGTGCGACACGAGGCAACGAGATCCAGCAGATATACGTATGCTCACAGTTGGTCAAAACATTAAAGCGCCTTGAAAAGGAAAACAAAATTTCCGATGGAAAAAGCATACTTGTCATTCCGACAATCAACACTTACAGTATTAATACACAAAAACGTTTCTGGCCTACAGACAATACGGATATTAACCGTATGTTTCCCGGTTACAACCTTGGCGAAACGACACAGCGGATAGCGGCAGGCGTTTTTGATAAAATCAGCAGTTACCGATATGGCATCCAATTTGCCAGCTTCTATATTCCGGGACAGTTTATTCCTCACATTCGTGTGCTGAAAACGTCCTATGAAAATATCGAAAAGGCAAAACAGTTCGGGCTGCCGTATATAATGCTCAGAACACCGAAGCCGTATGATACAGCAACACTGAATTACAACTGGCAGTTATGGGGTACACAGGCATTTTCGCTCTATACGAATGAAACCGACACCATCGACGAAAACAGTGCTTTTAGTGCAGTTAACTCGGTGCTGAATTTTCTTGACCAAAATGAAATTATCGATTACCCACGGCATAGAGGTTATGTTTCGGAGGTAGTTGAAAATAACGGTCTGATTTCCGTAAAACCCGAATACAGCGGTATTTTTATGCCGGTGCATTATGTGAATGATTATGTTGAAAAGGGCGATGTTCTCGCAAAAATCATAGACCCTTATACAGGGGAAGTGCTTCAAAAGGTCAAAGCTCCGGTATCGGGAACCGTATTTTTTGCACACAAAAGCAACCTTTGTTTTGAACACGCAGTCTTATACAAACTGATAAAAAACAGCAGATAACAACTCACAGCGGTATCGAAAGATACCGCTTTTTTATAAATGATGAAAGCAACGCAGAAAATATCAATTTCCCGAAATAGATATGGTACTTTTTTAAATAAACGAAAGATGACGGTATCAAACGATACCGTCATCTTAACTGACCGAAAATATTCGCTTTGTGTCAAAAAGCTGTAAGGAGTGTGATTTTCGATCGGAGTGTACTTTTGAAAGGATAAAAAAAGAATCAATAATAAATAATCATATAAAACGACTTTCATCAATCTTTCTTATTTATTATTTATGATTTGAGTGACAGGAAGTTGAACTAGCAGCCTCTTGAACCCAATTCAAGTGGTTCTGTTTTCAGACTTCGAATAAACAAAATTCGGATTACAAAAGCGAATTTAATAACAGTATTATAACCTATTGTTTTATTAAAATCAGTGCTATTGTAAGTTTTTTGATTATAGCCAATTTACCAAATTTTTTGCTGCGATTTTAGAGATTAGATAATAGAAAAGTCGCACTGTTATGTTATGACGTGAAGACTTACATTAACAAGTTTCTATTTTTTCGGTTTTAATTTGTTGAATTTGAGGTCAGTTGCTGCTCTTGTATTGATTACGTTTTTCCTTAATTAAGTTTCTCAGATTTTTAATCCACTCCTTATAGTCGACATTATTCAGGTACTTTACATAAAGCATTTGAAAAAAGAAATTGCTTTCAGGGACGGCGAAGAAGTAAAAGAGGATGAGCCTGTTATCAGAAAAAAGCACAATGAGAACAGGGTGCTGAAGCTGATAAAGGAAGAGTTTTGGATTTGACAGTAAAAAAGGACTGCCGAAGCAGTCCGAAAAGATGTGGCTTTAAGATAAATCAGAATTTATTTAAACAGGAATCTCTTTACCATTCCATTTTACTTGAATAGCATTAACATCATTAGTTGCCCATACAATTACTTGTGAAACAAATCCGGGTGTGATAATTTTGGGAATGTTAAAGGGTAACAAATATCTGTGCCAAATTCCATCAGTTTTTTGATTTTGAAAGTATCTTCCTTTGCTTATGATATAGGATGTTTCAACATCAATAGGACCAGAAATAAGTAACGATTTATCCTCAGATATTATATGTAAAATATGATATGGACTATCCCAACCATCATCTACATACCAACCATAATTTTTATTATTTACCTTGATCTTTCGTCTGCCTTTTTTACAAATACCCATAGTTTTTTACCTCTAAATTCTAATTTATCGTACTATCGACAGTTTTTATTATAGCACAAGTAACTATAGAAAACCATATCTTATCAAAAAAATAAATGGGACTTCAAGTCCCGAATAGGAAGTCTTTATATTGATAGTAATATACGCTGAAAAAGCAAGTTTAGCAAAAGCGATTGCTGCTGCACTTAAAGCCGGCAACAGAATTGCACACCCGAAGGAGCCGACAATCGGACACTATGAGTTTACCTTTAACGGTGAGAAAACAATACTGTGTCACGGTGTCGGGCATTTATGCGGATTGGTTCATGCAAAGGTTTATGGAGAGCAGTATGCAGTTTGGAATACGGATAATTATCCTTGTATTCCTGACAGTTATCAGATTGCAGTCAAAACAGACACAAAGACCTGTTTCGATTATGTCAAGGGCTTTTTCGATAAGGCTGACCTGATAATCAATGCTACTGATCCTGACCGTGAGGGTGAGCTGATTTTCGCTTACATATACGAAGCCATGCACTGCACAAAGAAATGGAAAAGAGTTTGGATAGAGGACTTGACACCTCAGAAAATACAGTATGCATTTGCACACCT
>CADCRH010000095.1 GCA_902803805.1 uncultured Ruminococcus sp. | reverse complement strand
GATACAGTCCTCCGTCAGCATAGGATAAAGGCACCCCGTAGAAATTCCGATTTTCATTTTCGCCTCCGATGAAATATAATTTCGGTTGATTTTATCATATAACTTTTTCGCTTTAAAGTCAAATCATTTATTGCATATTGAATAATTCATTTATTGCATATTGAATAATTTTTTTATAGGATGATTTTTTGGTATAGTAATTTTCCTATATGACAAAAATTCCCTTTAAAAAATTTAATAAAAAATGCTTGACAAATTTATAATTTTAGTATATTATATAAACAGTTCAGGAAACACTCCAATGATCATCAATACAAGATAAAAATTGATGATTCGGACGCACACAATAAGGTGTGCCTATTCAATTGATTATTCCTTTTCTTTCCTTTTTCCTTTTTTCTTTTTATTCCTTTAAGTAGAAGCACAGAGATTTTTTCTCTGTGCTTTTGCTTTTTGACAAAAAACAGACGCTGTACACAAAAGTTCAGCGTCTGTTTTCGATTATTCTGTTTCCACGGTGGCTGTTTCGCCGTCATCAACTTCTATATCGCCTGCCAATTCCTCATCGGCACTTGACTCGATATCGCTTTCAGCCGGTGCGATCTCAATTACTTCCGTTTTTTTTTCAGTGACAGTCACCACAAAGAATTGTCTTGCTGTATTGTTGGAACTGTCCTTTACTTTAATGCACACATTATATTTGCCTGCATAGGTCGGCTCAAACACAACAGATGACTTTGTGCTGTAGTCGCTGATGGTTGTCCAATCAGTATCATTATGTTCTTTGACAAGAAGTGTATATTGATAGGAACCTGTTCCGCCCGAAGCGGCGCCCTTAATGGTCAGCGCTCCACCGACCGTTGTTTTGGTACCGCTGATGGTAGAACTGTTGACAAGCTCCTTATCTCCTGCCGTCACTACAAAGAATTGTCTTGCTACGTTTTCGGAACTGTCCTTTACCTTGATACAAACGTTATATCTGCCTGCCGAAGTCGGTTTAAAGCTAAAGGATGATTTGGAAGTGTAATCCTGAACCGTTGTCCAATCGGTTTCTCCCTCTTTTTTCGCAAGAAGCGTATATTGATAGGAACCTGTTCCGTTCTTTGCTGTACCCTTGAGTGTCAGACTGTCACCGAGCATTACACCCGTTTTGTTGATCGTTGCACTGATTTCAACAGGGGTATTGCTTACCGTCACCACAAAGAACTGTCTTGCCACATTTTCCGAACTGTCTTTTACCTTGATACAAACATTATATCTGCCTGTTGCCGTCGGCTTAAAGGCAACAGAGGATGCTGTACTGTAATTCTGAACGGTCGTCCAATCAGTTTCGCCCTCTTTTTTCGCAAGAAGTGTATATTGATAAGAACCTGTTCCGTTCTTTGCGGAAGCCTTGACTGTCAGGCTGTTGCCGAGCATTACACCTGTTTTGTTGATCGTTGCGCTTATTTCAACGGGAGTATTGCTTGCCGTCACCACAAAGAACTGTCTTGCAATCTGATTCGCACTGTCCTTGACTTTCATACAAACATTATATCTGCCTGCTGAAGTCGGCTTAAAGGTAAGGGAAGATTTTGATGTATAATCCTGAACCGTTGTCCAGTCGGATGCCCCTTCTTTTTTCACAAGGAGCGTATATTGATAGGAGCCCGTTCCACCCTTTGCCGAACCCTTGATGGTAAGGCTGTTGCCGAGCATTACACCTGTTTTATTGATTGTTGAGGTATTTTCAAGTGCAGCATAGGAGGTTGAGGTTGTTGTCACTTTTTTGGCATAGTCAAGCGCCACCCAACCCGTTGTTGAATTATAAGTGGTATAACCCCAAGTATAACCGCCGCTTGTTGTTTTCTTAGTAACGGTAAACGTTCCGTTATAGGGGATTCCTCCCACCCTGCCGTAGGATGTTCCGGCACCCGAACGAATATTCACACCATCGGCTGCTGTAATGTTCCAAGTTTCGTTGACTGTGGATACGGTCGAGTCCGAATTGCTTGTTGAAGTACTTGTGCCCGAAAATGAAACACTGGGACTTGTTACGTACCAATATGTATCGACATTATCAATTTTGATCAGAGAATTGGAAACGCTCATTCTTCCCGACGGAGTATTGTTCGCAGGGTCTGCACAATAAAACACACCGTCCGTATAATCCGTTAAAAGAATGGCGTGCGGATAGTCGTAATCATACGCCACCACACCTTCGGGATGTTCTTTAAGAGCGTTAATTAATGCCGTTCTCGATGAACCGCTGATATACTGATAGGAAACGGAGATACTCTTATAGCTGTAATTATGATACATTCCCGCACCCTCGAGCCACAGTGTCGAGCGGCAGGCGCTTTCCGTAATAGATGACCAGTCGGAATCGCCGCGCATCATTGCCGTTCTGCGGAGAAGCATAACATTTGATGCAAGCGTACAAGTAACAGATGTCTGCTGTTTTACAAATACAGACGACGCATTGATCTGCGCGAAAGTAGCCGCATCAGCATCAACAGATGCAAGCGGAGAAAATGTAAATGTTGAAACTGCAATGGCTCCGCACAGAAGTGCCGTTAATATTTTTTTGTAAATCAAATTAAAACCTCCATCATTTTCTGTTTTTCCGTACAGCTATAATAATACATTTAAAATTTTCAGATTTCAAGCCTTTTTTCAAAATTTGGCACATTGTACGTAAAGTTTCACGTTTTATTAAAATAATTAATTTATCAAATAATTTCATAATGATAATAACACAAAAATACCGCCGATCGTGATCGGCGGCAAAAAATCAAATTTCCGTGATGGTGATTTTATCAAAATCAATATTGCCCTGACGGTTGACAATATCCTTGATGGTAATTGCCGTTGCATCGGTCAGCAGTCCTTTTGTTACAATCACCGTACAGGATTGATTATTGATCGATACCATACAATCCTCAAACCCTTTTGTTTTGATCTCGGTTTCAATGTCACTTTCGGCTTTGATGGTTTTGGCAAGGCTATCCGCCGCTTTCACCGCCTCCTGCTTGGCACTCTCGGAATTGGAAGCCGATTCGATAATTTCCGATAGATCTTCAATGGCTTTTTCCTGTGTCTGGTCACGCCTTGCTCTTTCGTTTGCAAAAAATTCCTGCTGTTCCTTGGAAAGAGAAGAACTCACCTCGGCATTCGCCTTGGAGCTTGAAGTACTTGAAGTGCCCGAACTTTCGGATTTGGAGGATTTTGAAGCAACAGACGCTTCTTCATTGGATACCTCCGTATTCACATAGGTCGTTTGCCCGAGCTGTTTTGTCGATGAGGAAACGGACGAGGAATCCGCAACGGTCACAGGCTGATTGCCCGAAAACTGCCAATTCAGATACACTGCCGCGCCGAGTGCCACCACCATAGCCGCAATCACTAACTGTCTTTTTCCGAATGTCATAACAACTTCCTCCTGTCAAGAATTCATTTTTGTAACGCATATATGTGAATCGGAAATATTCAGCGCCGCACTGACGGCTGACATCACCCGACCGCGAACATTCTCGTCATCTCCCCCGTCACAGACCACAAGAACACCTTTGACCGATGGCATCATCTGCCCGACCGTCAGCGCCTTTTCCGAACCGTCCTTTTGACGTATCACAATACAGGTTTTCTTTTCATTGCTCTGTTTGTCGGCATTTTCGTTGGAACTGCCCTTTGTTGAGGTTTCCTTCTGCTGATAATCGTTATCCGTTGCGTAAATATTCCGCACGGTACTGTCCAGCGTCAACATCACTTTGGTGCGCCCCACACCATCAATACTGGCAAGCATATTGCCCAGTTCCTCCGAAAGCTGTTCACGGTACTGCAAAGCGGAGCTTTCCTCAATGATCTTTTCTGTGTCTGCCGCTTCCTCTGTTTTTCCGCTGCCGAAATCTGCCGTTGAGGAAATAAAAATCAATGCGATCCCAACAATTCCGATCAAGACGATCAATTTCAGCAGTCCGTCTTTTTGTGTGAAAAAAGTAAGCAGTGACGTTTTTTGGTCTGTGCTTTCTTTTTCATTTTCGGCGTCTTTTGCCATATATTCAACCTCTTTTCTGTTTTATTCTATCATTGTCGTTGCTTTTATCGAAAGCTGATCATTCAGGATACTTTTGACACGATTCGCCTTATAAGAATCGCTGTGCTTTAACGTAACCTCCGCTGTTATTATAGATATGCACGAGTCGTCGCCAATATCCATATCAATATCAATATTGACAGGTTCTATACCGCTGTCTTTCAGTGTTTTGCTGACAAGAACCGCCATCTCCCGACGCAGAAGTTCTTCTCTTTGTACGGAAATATCCTCCGCAAACTGCGGTGTATCGGGAATATCTACCGCTATCTGTGATAATTCCCCTGCTACCCCTTTGAACGGGAGAATCAATACACATAAAGCAAATGCGCCAAGAACAAATCTGACAGTGCGCTCCATTCTTGTATTCGTTGTCAGCAGTTCGACAATACAGCACACCGCCGAACAAAACGCGATCGACACCGCCCACGCTTCCGCATTCAAAATTTTCCCTCCGCTGAAATCAATTTTTTAGAGCCTGTTTAATATCTGTACTGTGCGGACTTTTGCAGCATCATTTTTTCGATAACAAGGAAAAAAGGCGCAGGCATACTGACGTATGGCAAGTCTTTTTGACGCAGTT
>CADCRH010000094.1 GCA_902803805.1 uncultured Ruminococcus sp. | reverse complement strand
TATGGCTATTCAGCACAGCGGAAAGCTGTACTCATCTTACATCAAGGAGCAGCAGAACGCAATGATCCTGGAAGAAAGAGCAAGAGCCGAAGGCGAAGCAAAAGGCAGAGCTGAAGGCGAAGTGAAAGGTATCAAAAAAACGATAAAACAATTATTGAAAAAGGGTCTGTCAGCGGAAAACATCATCAGCTTACTGGAATTGTCAAGCGATGAAGCACAACTGTATTTCAGTGATATATCAACAGTTTGATATTGCTGAGTTGATGTACTGCTGCAACCTACATTCTTTGAAAGCATTATAATGACAAAAGGGCACTTCCAATCATTTGAAGTGCCCTTTTCTGTTGAAACAGGATCCCTTTAACGGCAAAAGATCGGCTGCATCTGCTGTTCGCGGAGGGCATATTCCAATGCCGACGGGATCAGCTCAAAATTCGCAACGAGGGAATTGGGTTTTTGGATGGGATTATCCTGCGTGAACGGAACGAAATAATAATGACGTGTATTTAATAATCTGCCGATATTCTGAGCTGAGGCACCGAGTGCGTCATTCGTTGCAACAGTGATCAATACGGGCTTTGACTGACGAAGATGGGATTTGACCGCCATTGTGACGGGTGTATCGGTGACGGCATTCGCAAGCTTTGCCATCGTATTGCCCGTGCAGGGAGCAACAAGCATAATATCGGTCATCCCTTTGGGACCTATCGGCTCGGCGGCGGCAATCGTGCTGATCACTTTTCTTTCACAGATATTCTCGGCTTTTTCTATAAATTCTTTTGCCGTTCCGAAACGGGTGTCCGTGGTATAGGCATTAAAGGACATTATCGGTATAATATCATAGCCTGTATTTTTCAGCTTTTCCATTTGTTGAAAGGCTTTTGAAAATGTACAGTATGAGCCGCACATCGCAAAGCCTACCGTTATGCCTGTCATAATTTTTCCTCCTCGATGATATGATAAACGGCATTTTTGATGATGATCCCCGAAGTCTGCGGAGCAACTCTGCCGGGCAGCGACAAAGCACGGACAGCTTTGATATTCAGCCGTTTTGCCGCGTCAAAATCCACACCGCCCGGAAGGGAAGCAAGGTCTATAACGACCGAACCGGCAGCGGTTTTGGCAAGAGTGTGTGAATCGAATATCATATCCGGCACCGTATTGAAAATAATATCGTAGCCGCTGCCTAAAGAGGATGTCAGAACTGCATTACAGCCGCCGGCGCGGATAAATGCCAGATCGCGAAGTTTTCTTGCGCTTACGGTAACATTGGCGCCGAGTCCCTTGAGCATTTGCGACAACACGCGTCCGATTCTGCCGTAGCCTGTTACAAGACAGTTAGAAGAACAAATGGTTCCCTCATATTCACGCATCGCATATTCAACAGCACCCTCACTGGTGGGTACGGCGTTTTCTACGGCAAATTCCTCACGGGTACTGTAATCGTAAATTTTATCGGACTGATACGGCAGTCGGCTTTTCATTCCTGCAAAGATCGGTTTTCCCTCCAGGTACGAAAAGAATTTTTCATCAATGGCTTTCTGCTCCGACGCAAAGGGAGCGTTGAGCGTTTTTCCGTCTTTTGAAACAGGGAGAGGAAGAATCAATGCATCACATTTTTGGGCTATTTCGTCAAGTCCGACACGCGCAAATTCTTGATTGTCACTGCATTTATCAAACCCGTAAATATAGACACTGTAACCGTCTTTTGCAATTGACTTTGCACAGTAAAGCTGACGTTTGTCACCTCCGATAATACCGAAGCTGTTTATATGAACCATACCTTTTCCCTCCTCGGAGGTATATGGAATTAACAAATAATGATCATCTGTCTTTCCCATAATATGAAAACAAAAATCAACTTGTTAACGAAAACGAAGAAGCGGATTTGTGTAATTTGATTGTTGAAGTTTGTCGAAGAATTATATAAAATAGAGATACAAAATCTATCTGACGGAAAGGCAAAAATAATGAGTGTAACAAAAATTGTCATTACGGGGGGTCCGTGCGCAGGCAAAACGACCGCTCTCGAATATATCAAAACCGTATTTTCTGAAAAAGGCTGGACAGTCCTTTTTGTTCCCGAAACCGCTACAGAACTGATCAACGCAGGTGTGACACCGTTGAGCTGCAAGAATAATTTTGAGTTTCAATGCGGACTGATGCGGTTACAGATTGAAAAAGAAAAAGTGTATCAGAGAGCGGCTCTGGGAATGAGAAGCGAAAAAGTACTTCTTGTCTGCGACAGGGGCACCATAGACAACAAGGCATATATGGGTGATGATGAATTTGAAAAGGTTCTTGCAGAACTGAACGAAAACGAAACCCGCTTGCGTGATGACTATGAAGCCGTGTTTCATCTTGTGACTGCGGCAGACGGTGCGGAGCAGTTTTATTCCAATGCAAACAATTCCGCACGCTACGAAACGATACAAGCCGCAAAAGAAACCGACAGGAAAATTATTTCCGCGTGGACAGGACATTCCCATCTGCGTATCATCGACAACTCCACAGGTTTCCGGGAAAAACTGGAAAGGCTCGCCGCACAGATCATCGCCTTTGTCGGTGATCCGGAGCCGCTTGAGATCGAACGAAAGTATCTGATAGAATATCCGGATATTGACGCTCTGGAAAAAAACGACTTATGCCGAAGAATTGATATTTCGCAAACCTATCTTACCTATCCTGACGGAAATTTTTTCCGTATCAGAAAACGCGGTATCGAAGAAAACTGCCTGTACATCAAAACGGTCAAGAAAAAAATCAGTGAGCTGAAACGTATTGAAATTGAAACGGCTCTGACGGCAGAGGAGTATCATACGCTTCTGAATGATACTGCCGCAGAACGTTTTACCGTCAGCAAATCGCGCTACTGTATGGTTTACAACAGCCAATATTTTGAAATTGACGTTTTTCCCTTCTGGAAGGATAAGGCACTGATGGAAATTGAGCTGATCGATGAAAACGAAACGATCGATATGCCAAAGGAGATAACCGTTATTCGTGAAGTGACCTTTGAAAGCGAATATAAAAATTACAATATTGCAAGAAATCTCAAATGAACGGAATACTGACAGAATCGGATTGAAAAAGTCCGGACTGTCACAAAAGGAAAAATTTTGCGACAGCCTCTTTGTCATTGTTGCTGATTGATTTTCCGTTCTCAATTATTAAGCATAATGAACGTAAATCGTTCTTACTTTTTATTAAATGCGATAAAAATTTATGATTTTTTTTAAAGATATTGACTGTAAATTTATTATATACTATAATATTAAATGTATATAAATGCCTTTTCGTGCATTTTAGTGTATCAAAACTGACACAAAGGAGATTTTGCTATGGCATTGTTAACAAATTGTCCCAACTGCGGTAATCAGATCGTCAATAACGGTCAGGATTGCCCTTTTTGCGGTTACAGTATAAAAGACGGCAAAACCCGTGAGGAAATAGAACAGGAGGCTCTTGAAGCAGAAGAAGCAAAAGCTGCCGAAGAAGCCGCCGCTAAGGCAGAAGCGGAGGCAAAAGCCGCAGAGGAAGCTGCCAGAGCGGAAGCAGAAGCAAGAGCCGCAGAAGAAGCCGCAAGAGCAGAAGCAGAAGCAAGAGCCGCGGCAGAAGCTGCAAAAGCGGCGGCAGAAGCAAGAGCGGCGGCAGAAGCTGCACAGGCACAAAAACAATCTTCCAATATTTTCTCTAAATTCCAGAAAAAGACAACTGTTCAAAACAATTCAAACACTGACCTCGAGAAGAAAATCAACGAAAAGGAAAAACTTCCCGAGATCCCTGCCGGCAAGAGCGGAAAGAAACTGCCACCGATTGAAATAGAACGACCCGTTCCCCTTTCAAAAATTGCCAATACGCCTGCCGTTCCGCTGGGACCGCTCGCAAAGGAAAAAGTGAAAAATCAACTTCCTCCAATGCAGCCCGAACGTGAAATTAGCGTTGAGGAGATCAAAAACACACAGGCTGTTCCGCTGAAGCCCATCAAGGCAGAGGAAATACACAACGCACTTCCGACGGATACTGCTTCTCCGAAGTCAGAAAAGAAACAACCGCAAATCACCGTTGAGGTGCCGGAAACCGTTCCGACAACACCGATACACAAAAATGCACCTCCGATAAGACCGCAGCAGCCCACGGCTCCCGTACAGGAACCGGTTCAGACACCTGCTCCGCCGCAGCCGCCTGTTCAGCAGGAACCGCCTGCACCTCCGCAAAGACCTCAACAACAAAAACAGTGGTCTTCCGACCCGCAGGATTTTTCAGAAAACACTCACGAGCAGGCTCAGAACGCTCCTCAGCAAAGACCTCAGCGTCAGCCCCGTCCGCAAAATCCGCAGAACGGCAGCAGACCTCAGCAGCAGAGACCACCCAGACAGCAAAGACAATGGTCTTCCGAGCCACAGGATTTCGGCAATGGTCAGGAACCATCTCAGAACGCTCCCCAGCAAAGACCTCAGCGTCAGTCCCGT
>CADCRH010000093.1 GCA_902803805.1 uncultured Ruminococcus sp. | reverse complement strand
TTATTTGTACTTACGCTTACGAGCAGCTTCAGACTTCTTTTTACGCTTTACAGAAGGCTTTTCATAAGCTTCTCTTTTACGAACTTCAGCAATAACGCCTGCTCTTGCACACTGCTTTTTAAATCTTCTGAGTGCACTTTCGAGAGATTCGTTATCCTTAATTCTGATCTCAGCCATTTATCTTCCCTCCCATCCGCCATAAGGCAGGGGTTTGTGTCATTACGATACCTAAGTATTATACATTATTACACCATACTTTGTCAACAAGTAAAAAGCAATAAATTCCAACAGTTTTCTATGTAAATATTGCATAAGATTGTTTTTTCGTCTTTTAGGGTGCATTTTTGGGCAAAACAACGTTCGGATTTCCCCAAAAAATAAGCAGTCAACGTTTAGACTTTAACAGATTTGTTTTTTATTTGTAGATCGTTCGGAAATGTGTTATTATGATATGGAAGAAACATCTACCATATAAAGGAAGTATTAAAATGATAACGGATATGACAACAGGCAAGCCTGCCTCAGTACTGTGGAAATTTTCTCTGCCTATGCTGATCAGCTCAATGTTCCAACAAATCTATAATATCGCTGACAGCGTGATTGTCGGACAGTTGTGCGGTGACAATGCTCTTGCGGCTATCGGTGCATCGTATAATATCACAATGATATTTATGGCATTTGCACTGGGCTGTAATGTCGGATGTTCGGTGGTTATTTCGCAGTTTTTCGGCGCAAAAAAATATACGCTGACAAAAACCGCCGTCAATACCGCTTATGTTTCGGTTTTGTCGCTCTCGGTCATTCTCACCGTTCTGGGCTGTATCTTCTGCCGCCCTATGCTGACCGTTTTAAACACTCCTGCCAATATTTTTGACGAGGGTGCGGCTTATCTCGATATTTATACCTACGGACTATTTTTCCTGTTTTTATATAATATCTGTACGGGTATATTCACCTCACTCGGAGATTCCCAAACACCGCTTTGGTTCCTGATCGCCTCATCCCTCATTAATATCGGACTCGACTATCTTTTTGTGGGACCTCTCGAAATGGGCGTTTCCGGTGCGGCGTGGGCAACGTTTATTGCTCAGGGACTGGCAGGGATTGCGGCATTTTTCGTGCTGAATCACCGTATCCGTGTAACGATCGTCAGTGATGAAAAACCAAAAATATTTTCGGGTGCGATATTCAAAAAAATCTGTTTCATATCGATTCCCAGTATCCTTCAAAACAGCTTTGTATCAGTAGGCAATCTGTTTGTGCAGACAGTCGTAAACCGTTTCGGCTCGTCCGTTATCGCAGGTTACTCCGCCGCTGTCAAACTCAATACATTTACCATCACCTCCTTCGGAACTCTTGCCAATGGTCTTTCCAACTATGCTGCTCAAAACATCGGCGCCGAAAAGCTTGACCGAATCAAACAGGGTTTCAAAACATCCATTGTAATGGGGTTTGCCGTTGCTATCCCCTTTACGGCGGCTTATGCGCTGATTCCTCAGACCTGTATGCAGCTATTTTTAAGTTCCGACAAAACAGAGGCGATCAATGCCGGTGCTGCTTTTCTGCGCACCGTATCCCCGTTCTATGTTGCTGTGGCGGTCAAACTGATGACGGACGGAATCCACCGCGGCGCGTGTGCAATGTTCTGGTTTATGGCTTCCACATTCACGGATTTGATTCTGCGTGTTGTCCTGTCCTTTATATTTGCCGACCTCTGGGGTTCTGACGGTATATGGCTTTCGTGGCCTTTCGGCTGGACTGTTTCCGCCATCCTCATTCTTACCGCCTACTTTTTCGGTGCGTGGAAAACGAAATCAATTCATAATTCATAATGCATAATTCATAATTACCCTGCGGGGAATGGAAAGAGATACAGCAGCCACACCATTTTTTCGTCAATGACTCTTAGAGCAAAAAAATTCCCGATATTCAAACACAATGTCTGAATATCGGGAAAACTTTTATGAATTATTTCGATGTGAAAAGTTCTGTTGAAAGGTAGCGTTCGCCTGTATCGGGAAGAACAACAACAATTGTTTTGCCTTCGTTTCCGGGACGGTTGGCAACCTGAAGTGCTGCCCAAAGTGCCGCACCGCTTGAAATACCTACCAGTACGCCTTCAGAACGGGCAAATTTTCTGCCGGTCTTGAATGCGTCGTCATTGGCAACCTTGATAACCTCATCATAAATGGAAGTATCAAGTGTTTCCGGAACAAAGCCGGCACCGATACCCTGAATCTTATGCGGTCCTGCCTTGCCCTCGGAAAGAACGGGAGAAGTTTCAGGCTCAACAGCAATAATTTTAATATCGGGATTTTTGCTCTTAAGATATTTGCCTGTACCTGTCAAAGTACCGCCTGTGCCGACACCCGCAATAAAGATGTCAACCTTACCGTCAGTGTCCTCCCAAACTTCGGGACCTGTGGTATCAAAATGGATCTGCGGATTGGCAGGGTTTACGAACTGACCGAGAATTACCGAGCCTTCAATTTCCTTATTCAGCTCATCTGCCTTCGCAATAGCGCCCTTCATACCCTTGGAGCCTTCTGTGAGAACGATTTCCGCACCGTATGCTTTCAGAAGATTTCTTCTCTCAATACTCATTGTTTCGGGCATTGTCATAATTGCTCTGTAGCCTCTTGCCGCTGCAACAGACGCAATACCGATACCGGTGTTGCCGCTTGTCGGCTCGATAATGGTAGCGCCCGGCTTCAGCTGACCGTTCTTTTCGGCTTCATCGATCATTGCCTTTGCGATTCTGTCCTTAACGCTTCCTGCGGGGTTAAAATATTCAAGCTTTGCGATAACATCGGCTTTGAGGTCGTTATCCTTAATGAAATTGTTGACCTTGAGCACAGGTGTTCTGCCGATCAGTTCGGTAATACTGTTATAAACCTTTGACATAGTGTATGCACTCCTTAAAAAAATTTTTTATCATATTTTCTTTTCAATTCATACTAAATAGATATGTTTTGTGTATTCATAATAACACTTATTTACATAGTTGTCAAGTGTTTATTTAATTTTTTTATATGTTTTTACATATTACTGTAAAACAGAGGTGCGTTAGGCGGATAAAACGTGAACCCTACAAACAGTGC
Organism: uncultured Ruminococcus sp.; assembly: GCA_902803805.1. Taxonomy (GTDB): domain Bacteria; phylum Bacillota; class Clostridia; order Oscillospirales; family Acutalibacteraceae; genus UBA1213. The sequence goes on along the minus strand of CADCRH010000093.1, from coordinate 2,094 downwards.
TGTTACTCCCACAAACAAAATGATACCCGAAAGATTACGGAATTCGTAAGCATCACTTTTGTTCTCAATACGCTTTGTGCCGATTTTAACGGAAATCACAACGGAAATGACAAATAGGAGAATATCAAGCACCAAAAGATCTCTTCCCAACAAAAAAGTATAGGCATAGAATCCAACGGAAATCAAGATCATTCCGCACAAAACTCCGAGAAATCGTGAAAGCAGGAAGCCTTTGATATGCCTGCCGTAGAAGACAAATTCCACAAAGGTATAAAACATTAACGGAAAAAATAAAAGTTTGAGGTGTTCCCATATGCTTTCATTGACGGGAGTAAAGGCGGCAACAACAGGATGATTGCCCGACCAGTGATAAAGAAAGTGGTTGAATACTCCCAAAAGACAGATAAACAGAATGGCAGATGTGTCGGTAAAAGGCGTTTTTTTGGTCATTTCCTCCCTCCTTCCCTAATATATATGTTCCTCTCCCCAGCCCCTATTCATTATTCTTTATTCATTATTCTTTCTTTACTGATTCCCGACCGTTCGGTATTGATTTTCAACCGCTCGTTGAAAAACTGTTGCAAAAACAATTCAAATGTGTTATATTGAAAATAACCTGAAATCAGTTTAAATTTATCAAATATTTAGTTATTATGTTTGGTATATCAAGCGAATTATCCAATAAAAACAAAAATTACGGAAGTGAAAATCTATGAAATGTAAGGTATGCGGAAATGAAAGCGGCAAATATCCGCTTTGCAAAGCCTGTAATACAAAAAAGGAACAGGGTCTTGTGATTAAATGTACTGACTGCGGAAACTGGCATTATAAAGATATGCCCTGTCCTCAGCCGTCCGATGATAATGCCGGATTTTTACATGAACCCAAAAGTATGCTGATTTCCAAATCCGAGCAGACATTTTTTGCAGCATTGAAGAACGCTGTTCCGAAAGAATATAATGTATTTCCGCAAATCAACCTCGCTGCTTTTATTGAACGAACAGACAACGCAAGATTTCGCAGCGAGCTGTTTAGAAATGTTGATTTTTTGATAACAGACGGAACATACACTCCAAAGTTAGCCGTAGAGATCAATGATTCATCCCATCTTGCGAAAGACCGCAGGGAACGTGACGAAAAAGTCAGTCACATTCTCGAAGAAGCAGGAATACCGCTGTTGAAACTGTGGACTTCATACGGTGTGAATCAGGAATATATCGATCAGAAAATAAATGAACTGCTGAACACGCCTGTCGTGCGCAAAAAATACTCCGTTGAAAAGCAGAATGTTGCTGCGCAGGATACGATTCCGGAAAACACACAGCCTGTTTCGACAGGTAAGAAAAAGAAACAGGGCTGCTATATCGCGACCTGTGTATATGGTTCTTACGATTGTCCGAGTGTATGGACTTTGCGCCGATTCCGTGATGATATTTTGGATAAAAATGGATTCGGCAGACTGTTTATCAAATGTTATTATGCGATAAGTCCTACACTTGTAAAGCTGTTCGGCAATACAAAATTATTCAAATCATTCTGGAAAAACCGTTTGGATAAATTAGTCAACCGTCTGAACCAAAAGGGCATTGATAATACAAAATATGAAGATAAATATTAATTTTATGATTGGTTATATAAAAAAACAAAAACCGCTAAAAGATGAAAATGACCGCCCGATCGATACGGCGGTCATTTTCGTTCTGTTTTGCTTTATATTGGGGTTATGCCCTATCCCATTGATTTGATATTTTCTACCAGTTGCTGCATTTCGTATTTTGAATCAACAGAATGGGCAGCATTGATAATTTTCTGTTTCTGCTGATCGCTGAGAGAGGCAAATTGATTCATCGCTTCGGGATTCATTGCCAGTGCCATACCAAAACCAACAGGGATCTCGTGTTGTTCCATACTGAGCCTCCAATGATATTTTAATGCTATTATCCCTCATCTTTCAAAATGTATTCGTCAACAAAAGAAAAAGCTGCAAGAAAATCTTGCAGCTTGTGAGCGGAGACGGTGGGATTCGAACCCACGAGCCCTTGCGGGCTACCTGATTTCGAGTCAGGCCCGTTATGACCACTTCGATACGTCTCC
>CADCRH010000092.1 GCA_902803805.1 uncultured Ruminococcus sp. | reverse complement strand
GAATTTCAGATAATATTTCTCCATTTCGGAATCTCTGCCGATACCCACACTGTAATAACCGATCATCTGACTGCATACGTCAACTGTCAGCTCGGTGATGGTTGACGTATATATATCCAAAAGCTCAAATTGCAGCTCCTTAAAATCCATACCATACGCAAGCCATATACAGTCGTCAAGATCATAGTTGTCAATATGATCGTCAAACGCACAATCTTCCGCATCATATCCGCACGAGCAGTCAAAATTTGCATATTTGGCACGTTCAAACAGGTCATTATATTTTCCGTCGGCATTGAATTTTTTCAGTATCACCGTAAGAATATTCAGTGTATCGCCTATACCCTGAAAATCGTCCGTTTCACGGTCGATCACTTCATATTCCAACAGTCTGCGTGTCAAATCCTCATTGTCAATTCCGTTAAAAATCAGATAATACGCCAACCTCATACGATTGATATAATTTTCGTCCGATACACCCCATTCTTCACTGTAGCCCTTTTTGTATCTGACTGTTTCAAAATCGCCCGAAAGTACTTTTTCATATACTGCTTTCTGTTCGTTGATCTTGTCAAGTAATTTTTGTCTGTACATTGTTTCACCTCGGTTATTTTACTTTTTTCGCAATGTCACCTGCAAAATGAATCCCCTGATGATGGTCTTCACTGATCAGCCAATTAAATTTTTTTGATACGATATAATAATCACCATATCCCAGATTGTCAAGAACTGTTACAATCTCACCTGCATACATTTCATAAAGCCAATATTTGTCATTCCAATCTTCCAACAAAACATAAAACGGTTCACTGTCGGGCAAAATATCCGCAAGATCACGATAGGTAAATTCACTTTCTGCTTTAACAACATATTCGGATGCATTGATTCTTCCGTCTATGTTTGCCCAATGTATGATTTCATTCTGTGATTTTGTATAGTGCCAATATCGAGGGCTGTTCTTTAATAGGAACGTATCTATTATCTTATCAATAATTTTCCGATATTTCAAATGCGATACTTCAAATATTCTTTTTCGGTCAAGATTTTCTTTTTTTACGATATTTTCAATTTCGTCACGAATCCTTATCAAAATTTCCACCCCTTATCGATACAGCTGATTTGCCAATCATTATAACACAACATCTCCGCGTAAACAACAAAAACACCCGAAATTTTTTCGAGTGTTCTGTATCAAATCTTTTATTTCTTCCCGCTTGTTAGCTTATGACCGGTACACAAAGTCATCACAAAACAAATGACAGTTGTGATCGCCCAATATCGATGTGCCTTCAATCTCTTCACCTCCCAAGATATATTAAAATACGGCATAATCCTCTGTTTGAATAAATGCGTTTTCAAGATGATGAATGTCAATGATTTCTTTTGTACTTTTTTGATAAGTCACTTCCATCACATCAAAACGCGGCTGTAAGTCATATTCGTGTTCACTGAAAAACACTGCCGCTGTTTTCATTATTTTTTTCTGCTTGCGGCTGTCAACAAAATCCGACGGTCTTGAAACCGCAAACTGATTCCGTGTTTTTACTTCCACAAAAACAATATATTCACTGTCTTTGACGATAATATCAATTTCACCATATCGCGAATGATAGTTTTTTGCGACCAATTCAAAACCGTGATGTTTCAAGTATGACAATGCTGCCGCTTCTCCCGAATCTCCCGTTTTTTGTGCCGCTGTACGGCGGTCTTTCGCCTCACTCATCTTCTTTTTGAGCAAGGATCTTTTTCAGGAATGAAGGGCGGTGTATCTCACACGCTCCGTATTCTAAGATCGCTTCACGGTGAATTTTTGTGCCGTAGCCCTTATGCTTTTCAAAATGATATTCGGGATATTTCTCGGCAAGCTCCAACATCAGTCTGTCTCTGCTGACCTTTGCCAGAATCGAAGCAGCAGCGATCGACTGAGAAAGAGCATCGCCCTTGACGATTGACACACAAGGCACTGACAAGTCGGGTGTTTTGTTTCCATCAATCAGTACAAAGTCTGCTTTGACTTTTAAGCCCTCAACGGCACGTTTCATTGCAAGCATTGCGGCATTGAGAATATTGATTTTTTCGATCTCCTCAACACTTGCCCACGCAACGGAATAGGCAAGCGCTTCTTTTTTGATGACCTCAAACAGTTTCTCGCGCTTTTTTTCGGTCAGCTTTTTGGAATCATCAACACCCTCTATTACAAGACCGTCAGGAAAAATGACTGCCGCCGCACATACGGGACCTGCCAAAGGTCCTCTGCCTGCCTCATCAACACCGCACACAGCTTTATAGCCCTGTTCGGCATAGATTTTTTCATATTCCAGCATTTTGTTTTTTTCAGATTCTGACATTGGGATACTCCACCGCCTTATCAAGTGTTATTTTGCCGAGCGTGGCATTTCTGAATTCATCAAGAACTGTTGCGGCGGCTCTTTCCGTGTCGATTTCTCCGCCCGCGATCAGCATACCGCGCTTTCTGCCGACAAGTTCCAAAAGCTCATAGTCACGCAAATTCTGAATATCCTCCCGATTCAACTTATATCTCGCACAGAGAGGGTCGGCGTGATTGTTTTTCAGATATTCCAAGAGTCTTCCTGCAAGCGTTTCCGTATCAAGAACCTCATCTTTGACCGAACCGATATAGGCAAGCTTTTCGCCAACGCTTTGGTCGTCAAATTTCGGCCACAGCACACCAGGGGTATCGAGAAGGTCAAACCCTTTTCCGATCGTAAACCATTGATTGCCTCTTGTAACACCCGGTCTGTCCTCTACCTTTGCACGATTCTGCTTGGACATCCGATTGATGAATGACGATTTTCCGACATTCGGGATACCGACAACCATTACTTTGATGGTTCTTCCCGTCATCCCCTTTGCTTTCCACGCCTCCAGCTTGTCCGAAAGAACATTCCTGACGGTGGGTATAAAAGCATTTAAGCCCTTGCCTGATTTACAGTCAAGAGCTATCGCGCTGATATTGTTATTTTTAAAATGGTTCAGCCATTTTTTGGTTTCGGTCGGGTCCGCCATATCGCATTTATTGAGAACGACCAGACGGGGTTTATTATTGATAATGCTTCTCAGATCCGGATTACAGCTTGAATAAGGCACACGGGCGTCAAGAAGAACCGCAACCGCGTCGATCAGTTTTAACTGCGATTCGATTTTTCTTTTTGTTTTTGTCATATGACCGGGAAACCATTGAATCGTTTTCAGTTCTTCCATTTTTATCCTCCGTTTGATTTGCTGTCTGTCATATTGTCATAGATTCCGCCGATCGAATCGAACGGATACATTCTGTAGATCGCCTTACCGACGATATTGTTGATTGGTACAAGCCCCACATCGCTGCTTCGGCTGTCCAAAGAGTTCTCGCGGTTGTCGCCCATCACGAAAACATAGCCTTCCGGTATCACTTCGGGGATTTCCAAAGGGTGTACAATTTCCTTTGTGGTGCCCTTTATGTACTTTTCATTAATGATCACACCGTCAACCTTGACCTCGCCTGTTGCGTAGTTGATGGAAAGTGACTGTCCCGGTGTGGCAATGACACGCTTGATAATTGCCGATTCATAATTTTCGCCGTGACTGGCAACAATAATATCACCGTATTGCGGCTTATACATAAAATTGGTAACGATCAGTCTGTCGCCGTTTTGAAGTGTATCGTTCATTGAAGAACCGTTAACGGTAACTTGTCTGAAAACAAACGTCAGCACCAATAAAACAACCACCAGTGCAAAAATCAAAGCGCTTGCCCACTCAAAGACAAACGACAGCAGCGCCTGTTCTCCCTGTGCTTCTTCATACTGATTCTCATTCTTACGGACATCCTCTGTTCTTTCTTTTTTCTTTGACATTTTATCAACTCCAAATTCAAGAATGATAGTTTATATAGCAAATTTCATAGCAACTTTTATTAATCGTTTATCCAACCTGTCCGAAGCTGTCAAACGGATAGATCCTGAATACCGCCTTGCCGACAATATTCTGAACGGGAATAATATCAATGCGCTTGGTACGGCTGTCCGACGAACCCTCACGATTATCTCCCATTACAAACACATAGCCTTCCGGTACGGTCATCGGAAGCTCAACGGGATTGCCTAGCTGAATGGTCGTTCCCTTGATATAATCTTCTTCAATGATAACACCATCAATAATTACATCGCCGTTAGTATAATCGATCGACACATTCTGTCCCTCTGTCGCTATCACGCGCTTAATGATCGGCTGACTGTACATTGCGCCGTGCGTGATCACGACAATATCACCGTTGGTGGGAGTATAACAGAACGTTGATATGATCAGCTTATCTTTGGAGATTAGTGTATCGGTCATAGAGGAACCCTTTACCGTTACTGTTCTGAAAAAGAAAGTCATTATCACGATACTGACAATCAGTACATAAACCAATCCGCTCACGACCTCCGCAATGGACGGAGTGAGCCTGTTAAGAAAACAAAGCATTTTTTTCAGAAGCTTTTTTAATCCGGACTTCACATGGGCATAATATACAGGAATGTTTTTCTTGAGTTTTTCAAGTATCTCTCTTATTCTATCCTTCAGATGAAATCACTCCCCTACAGCTTCATAAATGGTCTTGCCAAGATAAAGATACGGATGAACCACAAATTTGACCTCACCGATAATACGCTCGGTTTCAAGAAGCTCTGCTTTACTTTTGCCGCCTGCGGAAAAACTGTTGACCAGCACAAAGCCGTTGGGCACTCTGTTTCCGTCATCAAGAAGTTCTGAAATTTCATCTTGACCGTAAAGTCGATTTTGATACAAAACCGATTCAATGGCAGGTCTGCCGTCCGAGTTCAGCGGCAGACCCTCTCCCTCACAGGCAATGACATACACACAATTTTTTTCAAGAGCTACCGCATCGCCTCTTTCCACCGTATATCCGACTTTTGAAACGAAAACGTCTGTTTTTTTGCCGTTCAAATCAATTTCACAAACCTCAAAAGCGGTATTCAGCAAAATTAAAGCCGCTGCCATCACCACCAAGACAAACGCAAACCATTCGACCGCACTTCTGATCAATGCTTTTCTGTCGGTCTTATCGTTTGACACCTTTGTGTATCTTCTTTTTTTATCGGTATTCATCAAAACAGACCTCTTTCAAGTGAAAAGTTCGGGTAATAAACAGATAACAAAAAAGGGACAATACAGTCCCTTTTTCTTACGGTGATTATCTGATTTGTTCCTTGACTTTTGCAGCCTTACCAACTCTGTCACGGAGATAGTAGAGTTTGCTTCTGCGTACACGACCCTTTCTTACGGTCTGAACAGCAACAACATTCGGGGAATGTACGGGGAATACTCTTTCAACGCCTACACCGTAGGATACACGGCGAACCGTAAAGGTTTCGGCAACACCGCTGCCGCGGCGAGCGATCACGGTACCCTCGAACATCTGGATTCTTTCTCTTTCACCCTCACGAATGTTAACGCTGACTCTCACTGTGTCACCGATCTCAAACTTGGGTTTGTTCTCCTCTGTTTTCAGAGAAGATGCTGCGATTGTCTTAAGTGCGTCCATTTTTTAAATCCTCCTGTTATTTCAGACATTCTTGTTCATACTCAATGAACAGAGGACTGCCCGTTTCAAAGTACGGTATTCAACACCGGGCTTCAAACCCCATCACAAGTGACGGTTTCAAAGACTAAACTATTATAACATATTCTTTTCCGCAATGCAAGAACTTTTTTAATTCATAATTCACAATTTTTTAATTCATAATTCACAATTCATAATTCATAATTGCCCTGCGGGGAAGCCGGAAGAACAGAAAGGTCATCAAGACAGATCTCTATTCTTAATAACAACAATAACAACAAGTTTTGATTGAAATTTTCGTTTTTTGATTATATAATAAACAGGAACCAACTGATGAAAGGAAATGATAATGGTAAAGAATATTTTCGGTTATATCGGAGATTATTTCAAGCGCACAGACAAAATTTTCTGGCTTTTGACGATAGTGGCATCGTTCTACGGTTTTTGCCTGATCGCAAGCCAGCAGCGCGCCGATGACGTAAACTTTCTCCGTACACAGATTATGGCAGTATGTATCGGCTACATTGCCGCCGTTGTGATTTCGCTGATCGACTACAATTTCCTGGCAAAATTCTGGTGGATATTTGCAGGTATTTCTCTGCTTCTGACGATTGCCGTCTTTTTCATAGGCATACAGGTGGAAGGAACCGACGATATGGGCTGGATCCGTCTGCCCGGCGGAATGACCTTTCAGCCGTCGGAACTGACAAAAATATGCTTTATACTGACATTCTCAAAGCATCTTTCCTATCTGACGGAAAGGGATAAACTTCATTCTTTTGTCGGCGTTATCACACTTGTGCTTCACGCAATGATCCCCATAGGTCTGATACATTTACAGGGTGATGACGGTGCGGCATTGGTATTTGGTTTTATGTTTATTGTAATGACGTTTGCGGCAGGGGTTCAGCTGCGGTATTTTATCATATTGTTTGTACTCATTCTCTGCTGCGTTCCGATTTTATGGACAAGAGTGATGAATGAGGACCAGCAAAACCGTCTTTTAGTGCTTTTCAGTTCCGACGATGAGTCATTCAGAACATACGGTTGGCAGCAATATCAGGGCAAAGTTTCGATTGCTTCGGGAGGACTGTTCGGAAAAGGTTTATTCAACGGTCCCCGTGTAGAACATCAGGTGGTGCCTTATCAGGAAAATGACTTCATCTTCACCGTTGCCGGCGAAGAATTGGGATTGGTCGGCTGTATTGCGATACTGGTATTATTCGCGCTGATGCTGTTCAGAATTATCGGTCTGTCCGTAAAAGCAGGAAACGCGCTCGGAAAAAGCATATGTATCGGGTACTTTTCACTGATTGGCGTACAGGTAGTTGTCAATTTGGGAATGGTACTTGGACTGCTGCCCGTTGTGGGAATCACCCTTCCGTTCTTTAGTTCGGGCGGTTCGTCCGTTGCCTGCCTGTATCTTGGTGTAGGTCTTGTACAGAGTGTTTATATGCACCCCACCGATTCCGACAACAAACCTGTTCGTCTGGAGCTGAACAAAACCATTCAGGGAAATCTCTTTGCTTCGTAACAAAAAGAGTGTTTGCAGTTAAAATTGCAGACACTCTTTTTTCTTAGAGCCTGTTTAATATCTGTGCCGTGCGGTGCTAAGATTTTAAACAGGCTCTTATGATATTTTTCAATATCTGTTTATATGATCTTTCCGTACAAATGGTCAATTTCGTGCTGAATGATCTCGGCGGTAAAGCCCGAATAAGTACCGCTGTGTTTTTTGAAATTTTTATCCTGATATTCAACGGTAATGGTATGGTATCGTTTGACTTTACGCACTCCCGTAAGTGACAAACACCCTTCCTCCGTTTCATAACTTTCGGCAGAATGTGAAACGATTTTGGGATTCAGCATAACAACGGGTATCATTCCGACCAATACCGCAATGATCGCTTTGGGCATTCCTATCATATTTGCCGCCATTCCGACACACCGTTCACTGTTTGCTTTCAGGGTGTCGAGCAGGTCATCAGCCGTTTGCAAGTCCGTTTTGTCGGCAGGTGCGGCTTTTCGCATTAAAATCATCACATCTTTATTGATTGGCTTTACCATTTTTCTCTCCTTTACTTTGTATATGTTGACATCAAATAACACATAATAGTGATAATATGTTTTTCGGGTGATAAAATGACATTGATTCCTTGTAATGAAAAGTGCCTCTATCAGTCTGACGGGTACTGCCGCCTTGAAAGTGCATCGGTTGTGACAAACTGTTCGGTAAGCGGCTGTGTCCACCAAGTTGACCCGTCGGAAAATGCCCAAAAATCCACCAACATTCCAAACGTCAGCCCCCAAGAGCAGCAACCGCATCACGAATATTTCTGACACCAATCAGTTCCATCCCGCTGTCAGGCGGAAGTATCACGCTGCTGATATTATGATATGGAAGGATACAGCGTTTGAAACCGAGTCTTGACGCCTCATTGACACGCATTTCGGCGTGACTTACGGCACGGATTTCTCCTGTAAGACCAACTTCACCGAAAGCAAGAACATCATCGGCAACAATAATATCTTTTAAGCTGCTGACAAGCGCGACTGTCACTGCAAGGTCAGTGGCAGGTTCGTCAAGGCGCAGACCGCCGACAACGTTGATATAGGCGTCAAGGCTGGAGAAAAAATAACCGCAGCGTTTTTCGAGAACCGCAAGAAGCATTGACATACGGTTATAGTCAAAGCCTGTTGACATTCTTCGGGGATTGCCGTAGCCAGAATTGGTAACAAGCCCCTGTATTTCGGCAAGAATTGGACGGGAGCCTTCCATCGCACACGCTACACACGTTCCTGACACGTTTTTCGGGCGTCCCGACAGCAGCATAAGTGACGGATTATCAACTTCCGAAAGTCCCATATCGCTCATTCGGAAAACACCGATCTCATTGGTAGAGCCGTAACGGTTTTTGACGGCGCGAAGAATACGGTAAGACATTTGTCTGTCGCCTTCAAAATAAAGAACCGCATCAACAATATGCTCCAGAACTTTCGGACCTGCTATTGCGCCGTCCTTATTCACGTGTCCGACAATGATACACGGTATATCCAGTGATTTGGAAGTACGCATTAATATATTGGTACATTCACGTACCTGTGTGACGCTTCCGGGAGAAGAACTCAGTTCCTTAAAATTCATTGTCTGAATAGAATCGATCATCACAAGGTCGGGTTTTTGCTCCTGTATTTGGTCGGCAACGATTTCAACGTCTGTTTCCGTCATCACAAGAAGATTGCTGCAATTCACGCCCAATCGTGATGCACGCAGTTTGATCTGACGTTTGGATTCCTCTCCCGATATATACAAAATTTTCAGTATCTGTCCAAGATGATTACAGATTTGCAGCAGTATTGTGGATTTGCCGATACCGGGGTCGCCCCCTAAAAGTACCAGCGAACCTTTGACAATACCGCCGCCGAGAACTCTGTCAAGTTCCTTGGAACCTGTGTAATATCTTTCCTCGTCCTCGGTCGATATTTCAGAAATGGGAACCGGCAGAGCCGACGGACGGCGGTGCTGCTGAGGTGCGGCAATACCTGCCCTTGTGTTTGTTTCACGCACTTCCTCGTTCATTGTGTTCCATTCACCGCAGCTCGGACATTTTCCATACCATTTTGCACTTTCGTGTCCGCACTCCGAGCAGACAAACAAACTTTTGATTTTTGAAGCCATTTTACCATTCTCCTTATTTTTGTACAGACAGCCTGTTCATAATGCCGCAGAAAATCGCAAAAGCCATCTTTTGCTGATAATTGTCATCGGAAAGAAGCTTTGCTTCCTCCTCATTCGATATAAAGCCACATTCAACGATGACGGCAGGCACTGTTGCCGTGTCAAGAATATAGATAGAGCTTTCGGCAGGTTTCAGCTCACGCTTATTGTCGGGTTGGATCAGACCTGTAACGGATTTTCTGATCGATTCCGCCAAAAGCTCGCTTTGCGGATTATTTTTGGAATAAAATATCTGTGTGCCGCTGTATTTGCTTTGTTCAAATTTATTCTGATGAATACTGACAAGAATATTATTCTCGCTGCTGTTGATAATATCAGCTCTGTTATGAAGGTCAGAAACCTTTTTCTCGCGTGTGGTACCAGCACTTTCGTCATAAATAGATTTGTCTTCCTCACGGGTCATCACGACCTCCACACCTGCGGCGGTCAGCATATCACGAAGTTTCAGAGAGATACTGAGATTAATGTCTTTTTCAAGAACATCATTTGCCGACGCACCCCCGTCCTCTCCTCCGTGTCCTGCATCGATCACTACTACAGGATTTTTCCTAGCTACCGTTACTGTCGGGACATTCGGTGCTTCATCAAATGCCGTATAAAGAAGTCCGCCGAATAAAAAAACACACATCAGCGTTACCGAACACAAAACATAAGCTTTCATCTTTTCCAAACAACCACCCCCAAAACAGTATATGCGGCAAGTCAAGAGGGAATTCAGAAAATCCGAATCAAACAAAAAGGCGGTCGAAAATGACCGCTTTTTGTTTTGGCTGTTATGCTGTTGATATTGTAACAGATTAAAAGAGTAAAAAATTACTCTTTGTAATCATTGTCGGAAATTTCTGCCGATACTTCCGACAAATCATCCGGAGAAATTTCGGAGGGATATTCAATATGCGGAACTCTTCCCTCGGATATATGTACTTCTTCTTCATTCAAAGGAAGGGAATTTTTTATGTAGAATTTTTCTTTAATTTCCCTCAGCTTGTCAAGATTTTTGCAAAGACGGAGATAGATATTTTCCAGTCTGTCATCCAATGTAACGGTACCTATTTTTATATCACGCCGAAGATAGGTAATGTCCTCTCTGAAAAGTTTGATTTCCTTTTCGATGTCATCGATCAGCATAATGGTATCCATTGCCTTTTCCTGCGCTTCATCAATGACACCGTGCGCTCTGATCTCTGCATTCATTTTAATTTTGATAAGACTTTCCTGAAGCTCGTCATAGCGCTTTGCCTTTATCACCAGTTCGTCATACTGTTCCTGAAGTTTACGTTTTTCCTGCAAACGCAGATCCAACTCCTTGGTATATGCCTCTATATCGTTTTCACGCTGACTGATTGTTTCCGCAAGACGCATTTGCGTATCCTGAAGTGATTTATACAATGCATTTCTTGCGGCAGTCATTTCTATCAGCGCAATATTTCTGTCAGTAGCCTCAAGTTCTGCCTTTTCTAGCTTTCTTTGTAAAAAATCAATTTCTTCCTCCGGTGTAAGCTTTGTCGGGAAGCCATTTTCCGATACGGATTTTTGGGTTTTCGTATCTGACATTTCACACACCTCATTTCAATATGATTTTATTATATCATATTTTCATATAACAAATCAACATTTTTTATTCAAAACTTATAAAATTAATGCATAATTCATAATTAGGAATGAAGAATCATTGACAATATACAGTATTATTCACTATTTTCCCAAAATTCTGATTTAAGTTCTTTTGAAGTTTTTCTCTATTTCACTTTTTGACATAAAGAAATAAATCGGTCTGCCGTGAGGACAGTATCGGATTTCGGGGTTGCGTTCAAGGGTAAGAGCAAGGTCGATCAGTTCTTTGGGATGATTGATATTGCCTGCTTTTACTGCGGCACGGCAGGCAGTATTGGCATAGAGCCATTCCATTTTTTCGGAAAGAACGATTTTTTGATGTTTGACGAGGTATTCGGCTATTTCCATAAATTCCTCGGTAATTTCAAGCTTTTCAAGCAAAATAGGAACGGAACGTATGATGATCGTACCGCTGCCGAACTCGTCAACCTCGAATCCTGCTTCCATCAGCATTTCCCGACTTTCCAATACCGCCTGACACTCTGCCTTGTCCAGTGTGACGGTAACGGGTTCCAGAAGCATTTGAGGAGCGGAAGTTTTATGCTGTTTTTTCAGACGTTCATAAATCAGACGTTCGTGAGCAGCGTGTTTATCAATAAACATCAGTCTGTCATCGGAATATTCAATAATGATATATGCGGAAAAAGCTTCTCCGATATATCTTGACGGCAGATCCCGTTTATCTGCATCAACAATGGTTATTTCCTGATTTTCTTCTGTGGGCTTGGAAACAACGGCAGTTTCTTCCGCTGTTTCCGCAACCGTTTCAATGGCATCATCAACGGTCTGTGATCGGTATTCTTGTGATTCTGCGATATTTGGGTATGAACTGTCAGGCTCCGTTTTCAGCAATATCTCCTCGGCAGGTTTCGCCGCAAAAAAGGTTTCCTTTGCTTTGTTCAATGAATTTGATGAAAGCGGAGCGGCTTCGGGCAGATAGGGTTTTGCTTCTCTCTTTTCTCTCATATAATCGGCAAGATTAATGCTTCGTACAGGTCTTTGCGCTCCGTTGTATATATCCGTGACCGATACTGGATCCGATACACAGTTACTTCCGAAATGGGTGGCTTCGGGAACATAGATTTGCGGTTCATCATCGGTCTTTTCGGTCTTTTTTGAACTGCTGTAGGAAAAGCCCAACTGTGTTCCACGGTCGGCGGTCGGGCTCATTACTTTTGGATTGGTGGGTACAAAATCCAACTGCGGTTCTGTCACATTTCTTGGGTCATACTCTGCAATTGCGGATTTCACGGCATAATACACACAGTCATAAATCGGACGTTCGTTGGTAAAGCGGATTTCCAGTTTGGCAGGGTGAACGTTGACATCAAGTGACGAACAGTTGACCTCAATATTCAGCACACAGGACGGAAATTTTCCTGTCATAATCGCGCCTTTATATGCCTGTTCAAGAGCCGCCATCGCTGTTTTTGTCCGGACATATCTGCCGTTGACAAAGAAGATCTGCATACTGCGGCTTGCACGGTTGGAGCTTACGGGTTTGGACACATAGCCGTTGAGCTTCACACCGTTATATTCGTAGGAAGCAGGAATCAGTGTGGCATAAAACTGTTTGCCGAAAACAGCGAAGATCGCATTTTCCAACTTTCCGTCACCTGCTGTTTTCAAAGTCTGCTTGCCGTCACGAATAAATGTAAAGCTGATTTCGGGGTGTGAAAGAGCGATCCTGTCGATCAGACTTGCCACCGCATTGGATTCCGCAACGTCCTTTTTCAGAAACTTCATTCTGGCAGGAACATTATAAAAAAGGTCACGTATCACAAAGGCCGTTCCCTGCGGACAGCCGACTTCTTCAAAGGATGTTTCCTCTCCCCCCTCCAAAGAATAGCGGGTGCCGATTTCCTCATTGCTGTGTTTCGTCATCAGTTCCACTCTTGACACCGCGCAGATCGACGCAAGTGCTTCTCCTCTGAATCCGAGAGTAGCAATCTTATCTAAATCCTCCTGCTCGCAAATTTTACTGGTAGCGTGACGAAGAAAAGCATTTTTCACGTCCTCACGCATAATGCCGTTTCCGTTGTCGGTCACACGCATAAACGTCACACCGCCGTTTTTGATTTCAACCGTAATCGCCGTTGAATGTGCATCTATCGAATTTTCGACCAGTTCCTTGATAACCGACGACGGACGTTCAATGACCTCACCTGCCGCTATCAACTCAGAAACCTGTTTGGAAAGTATATTGATTGTTCCCATTTTCTTCACCTTTGTTTTCCATTATTCATTATCATTCTTTGTCTTTTTCTCTGGTGCCGTAATGCTCCCTCAAATTGATGTTGGTAATTCTGTCGAAAATAATCCTTTCTGCAAGAATCGTTAAATTTTTCGTAAAATAAGGCTTCGGACGGCGAGGATGGGCGATTGCCGCAGAATGGACACGATTTGTCACCGCAAACACTGCCGAACCATACATTGCACTTGAAACAACACTCTGTATCATACTTATCATAGAAAAACGTTCTTTCACCGCAAATCGGGCAAGCCCACTTCAGCACTGTTCCGATTTTTTCCAATTTTCTCATTTTCGCCCTGTATCGTAAGTACTTTTTTCTGCTTTTCACAACACATCACCATAAAATAATAATTTATATTTATTTTACAAAATATCCGAAAGAATGTCCAGTCAATACACAATAAATAT
>CADCRH010000091.1 GCA_902803805.1 uncultured Ruminococcus sp. | reverse complement strand
CATATCAGCAGTGACAGCAGTACAACGATTGCCGTTGACGAATTATAAAGCCTTCCTGCCTCCCGATTGTTATAACCGAGTATTTTAATCATTGAGATGGACTGTGCATTCTTTTCCACAATGACTTTCGCAAGAAGATACATCAACAGAACATAAAGTATTGTTGAAAATGCGGTCAGCATCGGGAACATATTGCCCATTGAATCCTCCAACTGGTCTGTAATGACCGTAAGGTCATCGGCGGTGATGATGGAAGCAATGTACAAATCATCAATATCTGTCAGCTCGTCATCGGAAAAATAACCGCTGAAATCATCTTTTTCATAGTCAAACACTTCATTAAAATCCTGCTGCGGCATAAACACGGCAAGAGAAGCGGCATAGTGATAATGTCCTGCAATTTTAAAGGAATACGTTTTGTTGTCGTATTTCTTTTCCAGTGTGATCGTATCACCGACATTCAGTCCGTACTTTTCCATATAGCCGTCAGTCACAATAACTTCATTCTTGTTATCGGAAAGTGTCAGATTTGTCAGATACTCCGAATGATCGGCAATGCCGTAAACTGTGACTTCTTCGCTGTCGGGAATATTCAGAGAGGTGACGGAATATTTCTCGGCTTTGTCGTTTGATGATTCGACAGGCGCTTTCAGGATATACTGATAATTGGCGATCATCGAATCTTTGACTTCCACCTTGAAGTTATCAAGAAGCGGCGACATTATCAAGCCGAATATCAACAGGATACTTGCCAGCAGGATTCCGAAAAACAGTGTGATATAAGCAGGGATATTTTGCAGAATGATTCTGGTACGGAAACGTGTGAAAAATGTTCCTCTTTTCAGTTTCAGCACCTTTTTCCTCTTTTTGGTGTGCAGTTCACGGCGCAGGAACTGGAGAGGCGGAAGCCAAAGTGTTATTCTCAAAATCACCATATTGACGATCAGTATAATAACGCACGGTACAATTGTGGTACTGATAAACGCTTCGCCGTTCCATATCGTTTCGTAAGTTGTCAGCGAATAACTGCTGTAATAGATATTCGCCACCACTTCTTTCATAAAGGTATAGCCCATTATGTTGCCGACAATGGCAGCGGCAAACGTCACGATCAGCGGGATTGCCAAATAATGCCTCATCAGCTCCCAACGGGTATAGCCCGACGCGCGCAATGTTCCGATAACGGACGCTTCCTGTTCAATGGTGCTCTTGATCGTGATACCGAACACGAATGCCAGAACCGCTACCACCACATACAAAAGCGTTACCATCATTGATTTGTCCGAACCCATATCATCGCCCGTAAAATTGATCGCCTGATTATTGGCGCGCTTGACAAAATCAGTCAGCAAACCGCTTTCTTTCAGAACGGACATTATTTCGTCGGCTTTGTCGATCTGCAACTTTTCCGTCAGGTTCTTGTCGTTATTCAGCCACGCATAACAGTATTTCTCCGTATTGTCGGGCAGCTTGTCATACGCTTCATCGGTGACAACACAAGTAGAAAACCGATTCGCGTCAAACATCATATCGGTATTGTTTCTGAATAGTGCGCTGTAGTCCGAAAAGGCAACAAAACCGACCACTTTAAAATTCTTATCCTTGACCGTGATTCTGTCCCCTATATTGATCTCGTTGTTCTCCGCAAACAGTCGGTCGATCACGATCTCGTCATCGTTCTCCGGCATTTCGCCCTGCATCAGACAAATACGGTCAACACTGCGGCGGTTTTTGAAAATGCGCAGGGTACGATCATTTTTGACAGCCATATCCTTATAGAAAATTTCGTGGACGGTAACATCCTTTTCTTTTAGTTTCTCTTTCAAAGTATCGTCAAGCTTCACCGCAAGCGTAAAATGACCGTCCTCAATGCTGTATTTTTCAAAGCTTTCGTCATATGCCTGCTTCATACTGTTGTCGGCAACAAGAAAACCCGACACAAAAGTGATCGTCAGCACAAGAAACAAAAACAGCGACAGGTATTTTCCCATATCCTGTTTCAGCTCTCTTGGGATCCGGCGTTTTAAAGGACTTCGCATTGTATCATCACACCCCTTACCAGTCAAGCTCTGCGGCAGGAATTTTCTTGCTGTTGCGTTCGTTCTTTCTGATCTGACCGTCACGGAATTTAATGACCCTGTCCGCCATCAGCCTGATCGCGTCATTGTGCGTTACCAGAATGACCGTATTCTGATACTGACGGTTAATATCCTCGATCAGTTTCAAAATTTCCTTTGAAGTGTTGTAGTCCAGTGCGCCCGTCGGTTCGTCGCAAAGAAGAATATCGGGATTTTTAACAATGGCTCTGCCGATAGAAGTCCTTTGCTGCTGACCGCCCGAAAGCTGATTCGGTATCTTATCCTTGTGCTCCCACAGTCCGAGTGCGTGAAGCATATCATCAATCGACAGCGGCTTTTCCGACAGGTATGCGCCGACCTCAATATTTTCCTTGACGGTCAGATTCGGTATCAGATTGTATGACTGGAATACATAGCCGAGATGTTTGCGGCGGTACAGTGAAAGTTGTTTTTCATTCATTTTTTCTACGGTTTCGTCACCAATCGAAACAGAACCGCTGTCGGCACTTTCGATACCGCCGATAATGTTCAAAAGCGTTGATTTTCCTGAACCGGAGGGTCCAAGAAGCACACAGATACTGCCGCTTTCTACCGTACAGGTAATGCCCTTTAACACTTCCGTCCGGTTTTCGCCGCTTCCGAACGACTTGTGAATGTCATTCAGTACAAGTTCCATCATAAATTCCTCCTCTTTCTTTTTGCAATCATTTTCGATTCAACATATTAAATTCAACAATTATTTAATCGTTGAATTTAATATAGCATTTTATCTTGCCTGTGTCAAGCATTATGAGCCAATTTTTTCATCTTTTGTCGATTCCACAAAAACAATGCACCAAACAGCTCTTTAGTTAGATATATTTAACCAACGTGTCAAAAATATCGGACGGGTTTACTCCGCCCGATATTGAAATCCGAATCCAAACAAAGAATTATGCTTCTTCTTTGTCATTCTCGTTGCTATGATCAGCTTCCGAAGCCGATAACAGCGGTGTCATACTTTTCACGCAAATCAGCATTGTTGAGGTATTGTGAAGCAGCGCCGAAAATGACGGTGTGATCACTCCAACCAAACCGAGTGCCATCAACATTGAGTTGAACGTGATGATAAAATCATAATTCAGCTTGATCCTGTTCATCAGGCGGCGGCTCAGCACACGCAGACGAACTAACTCATACAGACTGGAACCGCGCAGGGTTATATCGGCAGTATCTCTTGCAATATCCGAAGCGTCACTCATTGCCACGGATACGCTCGCTGCCGCCAGAGCAGGTGCGTCATTGATACCGTCCCCCACCATTACGACACTATGTCCTTTTGCCTTGAGGTCCTCAATGTATCGATGTTTGTCCTCCGGAAGAACCTGTGCATAGTATTCGGAAATGCCGAGCTTTTCGGCAGTAATTTTCGCCGCACCGGTACTGTCCCCCGTCAGCATTACAATATGTTTGAAGCCTGATTCCCTGAGCATTGCCACGACTTCTGCGGATTCGGCTCTTGGAGGGTCACTGATACACAGTGCGCCGACCAGCTTGCCGCCTATCGCAAGATAGATCACGGAATTGCCGCAGGAAATTTCATCAATACGGTTTTGCTGTTCTTCGGTGATCTCTACATTTTCGTCCTCCACCACAAAATGGCGGCTGCCGATCACCACTCTTTCGCCTTTCAGCTTTGTGGCGATACCGTGCGCCACAATATAGATCACTTCGGCGTGTTCCTCCTGATGTTCTATCTTTTTATCTGCCGCACCCTTTACAATAGCGCGCGCAACGCTGTGCGGAAAATGCTCTTCGATACAAGCGGAAATTTTCAGAACTTCGTCCTCGCTGTAGCCGCCGAACGGAATGACCGCTTCCAACTGCGGTTCGGCATTGGTAAGCGTCCCCGTTTTATCAAAAACGATCGTATCGGCTTTGGCATATTCTTCCAAGAATTTGCCGCCCTTGACCGTTATATCACAGTCCGACGCTTCAC
Organism: uncultured Ruminococcus sp.; assembly: GCA_902803805.1. GTDB lineage: Bacteria > Bacillota > Clostridia > Oscillospirales > Acutalibacteraceae > UBA1213. Next base: position 6,165 of record CADCRH010000091.1, on the reverse strand, counting down.
GAATGGCGGAGATCACGGAAATCGGCACCGAAAGCTTGATGGCGCACGAATAGTCCACCATCAGCAGGGAAACCGCTTTGGTAATATTCCTCGTCAAAAGTAGCACTGCAAAGAATCCGATAAAGCTGAACGGAACGATTCTGTCCGCCATATTTTCAGCTCTGCCCTGAATACCGGCTTTCAGCGCTTCGGAATTGTCGATCAGTTCAACAATTTTGCTGATTTTCGTCTGTGACGACAGTGCGCGAACCTTGACAACGATATTGCCGTTTTCTATGGTGGTTCCTGCAAATACCGAACTGCCGACCGATTTTTGTGCGGCAAGCGGTTCCCCCGTCATTGAGGATTCATTAATTTCCGCCTGTCCCTCTACGATCTCGCCGTCAACGGGTATCATACTGCCCGTGCGAATCCTGATCTTATCTTCCACTTGCAGTTGTGACATCGGAATCAATTGTTCGCTTTCTCCGTTGACAAGCCATACTTTGTCGGTCTTCACGGCAAGACTTTCCGTCAGTGACGCTTTTGTCTTGGCTCTGGTGTAGTCCTCCAAAAGTGCGGAGATCGACAGCAGGAACATTACAGAACCTGCCGTTTTGAAATCGCGCTTTGCGATACACGCCGTAATTGACGCGGCATCAAGAACGTCAACATTGAGCTTGAAGTCCAGCAGTGTCCGAATTCCGTTCAGAAAATATCCGACACCGTTGATGACGGTAATGGCGTTGCTCAGCGGAACCGGCAAAACGGCTTTTTTGAGAATACGCTTGACAAGAATCTTGAAAAAGTCGGAGGCAAAACGTCTGTCGATCTCTGCCGATAAATTTTCTGCCGCAGAGTCTGCTTCGGGAAGTCTGCCGACTTTCATTCGATTGATCTGTTCGATCACCTTACTGCGTGAGTCCGACCGATACAGAATCAAAATACCGCCGTTGGCACTGGTTGCCTGTACTTCGGTAATAAAATCAAATTTCAGCAGCGCCTGCCTGATTCTCGCCTCGTGCTTCGGTTCAAAAGCATACTGACCGCAGCGAAAGCGAATTCGTCCCGGCTTGTCATATACGATTTTATTCTTCATCGGAAGAAGTGTCCTCCTCGGTTTCGTCCGTATCCTCCAAGCCTGCTTCCGTGCGTGCATCATAGCAGATGTCTGCGGCTTCATCCTTCATATTCTGGATTGCCTCTTTTGCGTCGTTTTGCAGCTTCATACCCTTGGCGATACCATTAACGGTCAGTTCACGGGTTTTCGGAGAAGTAAGAATTTTCTTGCCGACAATGACACCTGCCGCACCTGCGACAACGCACCAAAAGTTTTTGTTTTTAAAAAGATTCAACATTTTTTATCTGTCCTTTCGGGTTTCCCTGATATTATGAAAAGTTAATATTTTTAACTTCCACTCCATAGTTTAACACAACTAACTAATGATGTCAACAGGCAACAAACGGCAATTACCGCCGTTTGCTGTCCATCATACAATGTATTATTCTTCTGTTTTCTTTTTTGTTGTTTTTGTTGTTTTGGTTGTTTTGGTTGTTTTTTTCTTTGTTTCGGTCTTTTCTTCCTGCTCATCTGCCTTTACGGAAGCCGTTTCGGACTTCTTCGCGGAAGCTCTTTTTCTCGTGGGTTTCTTTTCGGCTGCGGTTTCTTCCTCCTTTTCGGATTTTGCCGCTGTCTTTTTGGCAGTCGTTTTCTTCGCTTTCGGCTTGTAGGTGTCCAGTCCCTCACAGCTTTCAAGGAACGTTTGCAGCTTCTTGTAGATCTTCTCCGTGCCGCCCTCACTGTCGCTTTCGATATTCAACGGCATAATCGGGTCGTGAACACTCAAACGCAGCAGGAACCAGCCGTCACCGCTTCTCTTGTCGAACGACACACGGATACCCTCGTGATTATCATCGGCAATTTTAAAGGTCTTTTGTTTCTCTGCATATGCTGTCAGGTCTTTGATCACCTTTTCGCCGTAAGCACGGAAATCTTTTTCTGTGATCTTGATACGAATCTCTTTGCTTTCAACAGGCTCTTTCAGATTCTCGATCAAGGTTTCGAGCTTCTTGCCCTCCTTGCGGAGCTGTGCCATTTTGATAATGATTTTGGTGACAAGATAAGCACCGTCATCAAGGAAATAATTTTCTCTCATTGCCGCGTGACCCGATGTTTCGATCGCCAGCGGACAGTTCACACCGTCTTTGTTCTGCCTGATCGCTTCATCAATGACATTCTTATAACCGCGCTTGAAACGAAGATGTTTGCCGCCGAGGTCGTTTTCGATAAACTCTTTCAGACCGCTTGACGTAATGGAATCCGTAACGATCAATCCGCCCTCATTGCCTTCCAGTGCGATCGCCGACGCAAGCGCCACCAGACGGCTGCGGTTGATCTCTTTGCCCGACGCGTCAACGGCACCGCCGCGGTCAACGTCCGTGTCAAAAATCACACCGAGATGAGCGTTTGCTTTCTGAACGGCAGCACTGACAGACGCCATTGCTTCTGCGTCTTCGGGATTCGGAACGTGATTCGGGAACATTCCGTCGGGTTCCAAAAACTGGCTTCCTCTGATGTCCGCGCCGAGTGCTTCCAAAACATCTGTTGCATAAAATCCGCCTGCGCCGTTTCCTGCGTCCACCACAATGCGGAAACCTTTGAGCGGTAAATGATAATCGTCGTCCGAGTTGACCTGCTCTTTGATCATCTCACGGAGCGCAAACGCATACTGATTCATATAGTCGCATTCCGTCAGTCTTCCCTCATCGCTTTCTTCGGGCACTTTCCCCTCCTGCGCATAGGTAAGGATGGCTTCAATATCCTCACCCTCCAGTCCTCCCTCTCTGGTGAAGAACTTCAAACCGTTCCGATAATACGGATGATGACTGGCGGTGATCTGAACCGCACCGTCACAGCCAAGATCAACCGTTGTCATAAACATTGACGGCGTGGAAGCAAGGTCACAGTCAACGACTAACACACCTGCTCTCAGCATTGCACGGTGTGTCAGTGCCGCAATATGCGGACCTGAAATTCGGGAATCGCGTCCGACGGAAATTTTCAGTTCCTCCGCACGCTTTCCGGTTTTCTCCGAAAGCCACAGAATAAACCCATTGACCATTGCGGTGATCGTTTCATCTGTCAGGTTCACTTCATATCCTGCGCCCTCTACGGCAACACCTCTGATGTCCGTGCCGCTTTTGAACTGTTTCCAAAAATTGTTTAACATAATAAAAAATCCTCCTGTTATTTGATGGTTGTCTGATAAGCATAGAGATTGTCTGTTTTGGTCAGCTCCTGACCGTTGATGGTAAGTTTGCTGCCGCTGACGGAATATTCAAATGACATATCCGCCGCCGTGCCTGCTGCTGCCACAAAATTATAGGTGCATACACCATCCTGAACTTTGTAGCCGCCGACAAATTCCATTTCGGACGACATTTCGCGAAGGGTGCCGTCCTTGGTAAAGGTAATCGTATAGGAATAGCCTGTTTCGGTATCATCATAAAGCCACGTTCCGAGCAGCGTATCATCTGCTTTGAAATCATCATATTTCTGAATTTCCGGTCCGATTGCGTAATTTTCAAACGGCAGCCGATAATATCTGGTTCCGTCCTCCTCCACGCTTTCGGCAACTTTTTGTTTCAGTGCAATAAAATCATCGTCCGCCTGCTCTGCGCTTAAATCGTCTGATTCCATAATCAGCCCCGATCTGTCGGTGAGCTTCAGCGTTCTGCCCGTCAATGCGTTTCCCGACACTTCATAGTCAAAATACGCGTCAATATAGGTAGCGCCAAGCTGTCCGATGAAAATATGTATCTGCGGCGCGTTCTTTACGAAGTTGTATTTGCCGATATAGGTCTGACCGCCGTAACGGTAGCGCACCACATTGTCGTCCTCAAAGGTAAAGTTAAAGGCATATTTTCTTTCGCTCTGATCAATCCTGTAAGTCCAGCTGCCGAGAATGCTTGTATCAAAAAAGCACTTCCACGCACCGAAAAACAGTACCGTTGCCAAAAACAAAAAAAACGCAATTTTCAGCGGCGTACCCATTCGCTGCTGCCGCTTCTTCCGCTTTTTTTTACCGCTTTGCTTCGGCACGGCATCATCAAGCTTTGTTTCTGATGGCATAAAAAATTTCCTCCGTGAATCAATCTATGGTTCGGCATAAGCAAAACCATCTTTTTCCTTTTTGCTCAGCCCTTTTCTATTTTAACGTAAAACGTCCGTCAATACAAGCCGTAAAAATAATTTTTTTGTTTTTCATTTTCCGCTTATCGTCAGCATAAATATATGATATTTTTATTGTTGGATTTATTTTTGTTATTTGGCAAAAAAATTTATTAAATAGAAAAGTAATTGTTGAAATGTGGAGAAAAATATGATATGATATGAGTATCTATTTATAAGTATTTTTACCAATTGTGTTAATGACCGTAATTGACAGGGGGATTTTTTTATGGAAACCAAAACACTTTATGATTTGTGGCTCGGCAGTGCCAACGACGATAAAGACCTTATCGGGGAGCTGCAAAGTATTAAAGATAATGAAAATGAAATTTATGAACGCTTTTACCGTGAGCTGAACTTCGGTACAGCAGGACTTCGCGGTGTGATCGGTGCAGGTACCAACCGTATGAATATTTATACCGTCCGCCGTGCTACACAGGGTCTTGCCAATTTCCTCAATAAAAAATACCAGAATCCGTCCGTTGCGATTTCTTATGATTCAAGAATCAAAGCCGACCTCTTTGCCAAAGAAGCGGCAAGAGTTCTGGCAGCAAACGGTATTAAAGCCTATATTTCCACAGAGCTTCAGCCGACTCCCGTTGTGTCCTTTGCCGTTCGTGAACTGAAAACGGACGCAGGCATTATGGTAACAGCAAGCCATAATCCGGCAAAATATAACGGCTACAAATGTTATGGCAATGACGGATGTCAGATGACCGACGTGAACGCCAATGCCGTTTTTGACGAAATTCAAAGCGTTGATTACTTCAACGGCGACATTAAACTGATCTCGTTTGAAGAAGGTCTTGAAAAAGGTCTGATCGAATGGATCAGTGACAGCGTTTATGAAAGCTATCTTGACAACGTTCAGAAACAGTCTGTGAATCCGGGTACCTGTCAAAATTCGGGTCTTAAAGTTGTGTTCACACCTCTCAACGGCGCAGGCAATAAGCTGGTCAGAAAAATTCTGGCACGTATCGGCGTTGACAACGTGGTAGTGGTTCCCGAACAGGAACTTCCCGACGGCAACTTTACGACTTGTCCTTATCCGAACCCCGAAATCAAAGAGGCGCTTTCTCTCGGACTGAAACTCTGCGAAACGGAACAGCCCGATCTGCTTCTTGCAACAGACCCCGACAGTGACCGTGTAGGTATCGCCGTGAAAGTAAAAGACGGCTATCGTCTGATGTCGGGCAACGAAACGGGTATTATGCTGATGAATTACATTTTAAGCAGCAGAAAGGCAAACGGTACACTTCCCGAAAATCCCGTTGCGGTCAAAACCATTGTCACCAGTAAACTGGTAGAAAAAATCTGCGAAAAATACGGCTGTGAACTGAAAAATGTTCTGACAGGCTTTAAGTATATCGGCGAACAGATCCTTCTTCTGGAACAGAAAAACGAAGAAAACAGATACATTTTCGGCTTTGAAGAAAGCTACGGTTATCTTGCCGGCACATATGTCAGAGATAAGGACGCTGTTGTTGCTTCAATGCTCATTTGTGAGATGGCGGCTTACTACCGTCAGCAGGGTAAGACCCTTGACGAAGTAATGACCGAAATTTACGAGGAACACGGCTACTACATCAACAGAACAGAAAGCTTTGAATTTGAGGGTGCAGCAGGTATGCAGAAAATGGCTGACATTATGTCCTCACTGCGCAGCGCTCATCCGACAGAAATTGCCGGCTACAAAGTAACTGACGCTGCCGACTACCTCAACTCCTACACCAAATCCCTCGTTACAGGCGAACAGAAAGAAATTAAACTTCCGAAATCCAACGTTCTTTCCTACTCTCTTGAAGGCGGCGGTGCTGCCATTGTCAGACCTTCGGGCACCGAACCGAAAATCAAGGTCTACATCACCTCTGTCGGCAAAACCAGCAATGACGCCCTTACCACTGCCGACAAAATGATTCACTCAATGACCTCCATAATGGGAGTAGAGTGAAAAT
>CADCRH010000090.1 GCA_902803805.1 uncultured Ruminococcus sp. | reverse complement strand
CTCAGACCAACTGGACAAAAGCACAGGACTATCAGTCCTCCATTACCGCCGCTGTTACTCCGAAAGCTACCACCACTTATACCATTCGTGTAAAAGTCAAGGATGCCAACGGCACTGTTGTGAACAAGGACTTTACTGTCACAGTAACAAAATAAAAAGACCCTTTTCTGATTGGGTGGGGTTGGACAGTCAGGGGCTGTCTGCCCCTTAACACCCCGACAAGCTTTTGGAAAAGCTTGTCCAAAACTTTTGATTGAAATAACAAAAAACAACTGCCCGACAACTCGTTCAAACGTTGTCGGGCAGCTTTAATAATGATGAATTATGAATTCATCATTATTGTTCTTCTTTCATTTTTGCAAAGCATTCGCTGCAATAAACAGGGCGATCTTCACGGGGCTTGAAAGGAACTCTTGCTTCTTTGCCGCAAGATGCACATACTGCGGTAAACATTTCACGTTCGGGCTTCTGTGCGTTCTTTCTTGCATCACGGCAGGGCTTGCATCTCTGCGGCTCGTTTTCAAAGCCTTTTGCTGCATAAAATTCCTGTTCTCCGGCTGTGAATACAAATTCGGCACCGCATTCCTTGCAGATGAGAGTCTTATCTTCGTACATATTATTTACCTCGCTTTGGTATAAATTATAAATTCGCCCCCGGACGGAATTGCACCGTCACCTTTGAGTTTACGTCAACGCTCTCCTGATATAAGCTACATCGGGCATATAAAAGCCGACACAATGTCAGGCTTTGATTCTTAATTTTCTGCGCACACGCTGCATTGCATTGTCACAGGCTTTCTGAGTCACATTCAGCTTTTCGGCGATCTGATGGTAAGTCATCCCGTCAATATAACACGACAAAACAGAAAGTTCGGTCGATGAAAGATTATTCTTGAGATAATCCAACAGAGAATTCAGCCCCTCATTGATGATAACGGCATTTTCAGGCTCAAAATCCGACGGAAGCGGCAGCTCCGCGGCATCATCGATAGAGGAAGCGGCATTGTTGATCTTATTTTTTTCGGTATTGGCAGACCTTACGGCAGAAACCAACCGGTTACGGATACATACCGAGGCATATGTGCCGAATGAAGCGCCGCCGTTTTCATCAAAAGAGCGCACAGCGTTATGCAGTCCCAGAAGTCCCTCCTGAAAAAGGTCGTCCGGTTCTATGCCCATATTGTGCAAATCGGAGGATTTGTTTCTGATGATAAAGATATATCGCACAGCGAGTTGCTGAAAAGCGGTCTGATCGCCGTTGTTATAAAGCCGGACAAGCTCTGTATCATCCAGATTTTCAAAGCCGTCAAGCCGTTCGTTTTCAAGCATTCAGACACCTCGCTACAATCGTACTTTTTCCTGTACTTTTTTATCATACACTATTTTTTTTGATAAGTCAATCGAAATTTTATAAACAGTGCAAAAAAATCCGCCAAATCATTATCCTATAAAAGAAAAATCTTACATATTATGCTGATAATCCACAAAACTTTTAGGATAATTTTTCATCAGCAAAAATATCTTTCCGTATGATTTTTCTTCCGCCATATAGTAACATATCCGGTGTGTCAAATAATGTCAAAGAGAGATTTTTCATTGCTTGCTTTTGCACCTTTGTTGATCCTGCAAAAAATCAAGATCGTTATTGCGATACTTTTCATTATGATGTATAATAAGTGCAGTAATTTCGCAAAAGGAGTGTTTCAAATGGTGGTATGTATCAAAAGTATGGGCTTGTTCGGTATGAATGCATTTGAGGTAGATGTTGAAACAGATTTATCAAAAGGGGTACCTGCTTTTGATATTGTCGGTCTGCCCGATGCGTCGGTCAAGGAATCCCGTGACCGTGTGCGCTCCGCCATCAAAAACTGCGGATTCACCTTTCCTTTGAAACGAATCGTTGTCAACCTTGCCCCTGCGGACGTAAAAAAGGCAGGCTCGGTTTATGACTTGCCCATATTGCTTTCTTTGCTGAAACTGACGGGCGAGATCCAAGCCGACCTCGAACCGTATGCCTTTATCGGTGAATTGTCGCTCGGCGGCGAAGTCCGCCCTGTCAACGGTGTTCTTCCGATGGCGATTCAGGCAAAGGAAAACGGCTGCCGACGGTTTTTTGTTCCTGCGGAAAATGCCGCCGAGGGTGCGGCAGTCAGGGGCATTGAGATCATTCCCGTCAAAAATATCAAAACGCTCGTTGCACAGTTGAACGGACAAGCCCCCATCAAACCCACCGATTTCAAAATGACCAAAAAAGAAAGCCATCTGTTTGACATTGACTTTGCCGATGTCAAGGGTCAGTATGAAGCGAAAAGAGCGGTAGAGATCGCCGCCTGCGGCGGTCATAACATTATGCTGATCGGCAGTCCCGGTTCGGGAAAAAGTATGCTTGCCAAACGTGTTCCCACCATTCTGCCCGATATGACCTTTTCTGAAATGATAGAAACGACAAAGATCCATTCCATTGCCGGAGAACTGAAAAACGGTACTCCCCTTGTGACAGAACGCCCTTTCCGCTCCCCTCACCATACGGTATCCGCGGCAGGCTTAACGGGCGGCGGCACCATTCCCCATCCCGGCGAAATTTCTTTGGCACACAACGGCGTATTGTTTCTGGACGAACTGCCCGAATTCAAGCGCTCCACAATGGAGATTCTCCGTCAGCCGATCGAGGACAATCAAGTGACGATCTCCCGTGTCAATGCCACATTGACTTATCCGTGTTCGGTAATGCTGATTGCGGCAATGAATCCCTGCCCGTGCGGTTACTACGGACACCCCTCCCGTGAGTGTACGTGCAGTGCAAGGGCAGTTGCCCAATATCTTGCCAAGGTTTCGGGACCGCTGCTTGACCGTCTGGATATTCACGTGGAAGTGCCGCCCGTTGCGTTCGGCTCCCTTTCGTCAGACGAAAAAGCAGAATCGTCCGCCGAAATCCAAAAGCGTGTCAATCGTGTGCGAAAGATTCAAAACGAACGCTTCCGAGGAACCGCCATCACCTGCAATGCCAAAATCACTCCCTCCGCTCTGCGTGAATACTGTCCTCTTGACGACAAGGCAAAAACAATGCTGAAACGTGCTTTTGATACACTGGGACTCTCGGCAAGAGCCTATGACAAAATACTGAAAGTTTCCAGAACGATTGCCGATCTGGAAGGCTCGGAAACCATTCAGCCGCAGCACGTGATGGAAGCGATACAGTATCGCAGTCTTGACAGAAAATACTGGAAAGGCTGAATATGAAAATTTCTTCTCTGCTGAACAAATTCCTCAATTTGTATTTGTTTTATACAAAATCGATGGTTTGTACAAAGACAGCCACTTGATTTTTTGGGAAATCCGTCTTACAATATAGACACTTCACCTGCTGAAGATACATAGCTTCATTTATTAACAAACTCCAAAAACTCCGAAAGAACCGCCGATGTTTTCACATTGGCGGTTCTTTCGTTTCTGCGGGATTCACGTGTACCATACAGTGTTTGACAGTCGGAAATTCTCTTTCAATGGAATGGTGTACCTGCTCGGCAATTTCGTGGGAACAAAACAGACTGATATTTCCGTCCACCGCAATTTCCACGTCCACATAGATTTTTGCCCCGAACAGACGGGTTTTCAGCTCATCAACGGACTGAACACCAGTCTGCGCAAGAATTACATCGGCAATTTGCTGTTCGGTTTCGTCATCACAGGATTTATCAACCATTTTATCGATTGCGTCCCTGAAAATATCCAATGCCGCCTTTACGACAAACAGACATATCACAATGCTCGCGATCGGATCAAAAACAGGAAACCCCAGTCTTGCCCCCAAAATACCGATCAAGGCTCCCACCGAGGAAAGTGAATCGCTTCTGTGGTGCCACGCGTCGGCTTTCAGTGCGTCCGAATTGATTTTTTTCGCCGCTTTGATCGTGTACCAGTACATCAATTCCTTTACCACGATCGACACCCCCGCCGCGATCAATGCCAATATACCGGGTGTTTTCAAATCCCCGTAGTTTCCCTCACGTATCACACTGATACCGCTCCAGCCGATTCCTATGCCCGTTTCGGCAAGAATGACCGCCAGTATCACCGACGCGACACATTCAAACCTTTCGTGACCGTAGCGGTGCTCCTTATCGGGTTTTCGTCCGGCGATCCCCACTCCTATCATTACAATGATCGTACTGAACACGTCGGAAGCGGAATGAACTGCGTCCGAGATCATCGCACCCGAAGAAGCAAAAATACCTGCCAAAAGCTTTAACAGCGACAATAAAATATTAATGATCACGGTTACTGCCGAAACCTTTGCCGCCACTCTGCCAAATTCATTTTCACTGTTCATCAAAACACCTGCCGTTGAAAATAGGATCATTAACGATATTGATACGAAATTGAGAACAAAAAATATTCCGACAGCAAATATAAAAATATTTATTGTCGGAATATTCACATCTCATTTTTTACTCAGTCAAAGCTAATGCTTTCATCGGAAATATTATTGCCGTAAACGGTAATATTCTGAGAGCGGCGGAACGGATTGGTCAGAATGATCATTGTGTTCTTGCCCTCGATCTCCTTGTCAAGCTCCTTGACAGATTCGATCTCAAGCATTTTTTCCCATTTGGTATTGCCGTCCTCACGCTTTTCGATATAGACTGTATTATCCTCGATTTTGTACTTGCCTGTTACCAATTTCACATTACCATCGTGATTTTCACAGGTAATTTTAAATTCATAGTTGCCGTTGGCATCGAACGACAGTGTATAGGTAGCACTATCGGAATCGTTGCACAGGAAGCACAGCATTCCGTCGGTTGACCAGATGGCAGGCGAACCGTCTTTAGCGGCACTGATAATGCATTTGAGCTTGCGGAGCTTTTCCAGAATCTTGTCCGTGTCCTGATAGTCCCTGATACTTTCATAGGCTTTGATAGCCTCGGCATACTGCTGTTTTTTATACAATTTGCCTGCTTTTTTATAAATACACTGGTTCAGATACTGCACCGAATCCTTATAGTCACCGAGATAGCCAAAACTTTCATAAGCGATATTGTATCTGTTGTTTTTCAGCGCTTCGACAGCCTGTTGATAGATATTGTCAAAGCACTGATTCAAAAGATCGCTGGAATCCTTATAGTTGCCCAGCCCCTCCAGAATCTTTGCGGCTTCCATATATTTATCATCGGCAATATACTGATTGGCGATTTCGTACTGAGTGCGGTTATATTTTTCCTTTGAGTCGGAATAATCTTCTATGCTTCTGTACAGTTCCGCCGCACCGGTTTTATCACCAAGACTATACACGTTCTCGGCTTTTCCGTATATCGCCTGCAAAAGCTGCTCCTTGCTGTCCAGGAATCCATCCAGCTTTTTGAACTCGATAATGGCAGTATCATAACGACCGTCGGACATTGCATTTTTCGCGTTGGCATAGCTGAAATACGGAATTGCCAGCTTTACCACACCCAGCGCAAGAGCCGCCACCACAGCAATAACGACCAAAACAATGATCAGCATTTTGGTTTTGCTGCTGCCCGAACCGTAGTTATATTTGATGGGCTTGACTTTCGGTGTTTTTGCGGCTTTCTGCTGCTGATGATATTCCTGCTGTCTTTTTTCAAATTCGGCACGCTGCTTTCTTCGCTCCTCGGCTTCGTGCGCCGCACCGTATTTTTCAAGGTCAATGGTGGGGTGACTGTTCTTTTCCTTTTGCTTTAAAAGATATTCTTCGCTGACGCTCTCACGCAGCCAGTCACGGTCGGAACCACAGTCATAGCAACTATGCTCCGCACCCCAGTTAAAACAGCCGCAGGCACACAGCCAATAGCTGTTCCCAAAAATCGGTTGAAACACCAGCTTGGTGCTGTTAATGCCGTTGCGTGTGCAAACATCGATAAACTGCTTGTTCAGATCGCCCAGAACCGTATAGATATTCTGCTGTTCCAAACTTTTATCAAAACGGCGGTTACCCTCGTTGACCCATTTTTGATCAGCGGTATTGGTAATCTCCTTCAGAACAAACTCAATGTTTCTCGTTTCGGGGTTGTTCATCGGAATTTTTCTGTTGTAGCCGAATTCCTCATTGCGTCCTATATCAATACCGCTGTAGGTATAATTTTCGATCCGGTCAATTTCCCTGCGCACGGCATCGTAACAAATAATATCCACCGTTAATGACCTCAAGCGGTCGGGCTGGATATTCATAAAACGGGCATATGCATACAGTCCTCCGTCGTCGGGTTCCAGTGTCAGCTTTATTGAGCATAAAACGAGCGGAGAGTTGTCAAACCAAAGGTGCATACTTTTTTCTTCAAGAATTTTATTGTTTTCGTCAGACATTGTTACTCCCTCTCAACACGGCAAAAAATTAATAATTTATTAATAATTATTTTAATACTAATAAACATTTGTGTCAAGTCATATAATAATGAAATATATTTTTCGTCAAATCGCACAAACATTGACCCCTTATGTTAAGACAACAAATTTTCAATTCCATATTTGTATAATATGCTTCAAAAAACAGGATTGAAAAAGCATTATGATTTATTTATAATGTAAAGAGGACTTTTTTACAAGGGGAGAAAATCAAAATGGAAGTAAGAAAAATCGATGCCGCCGTCATTACCGAGGCGGTCAGACAGCTTTTTATGGATATGAACTATTTTATCGGCAGTGATATTCTGGACGCATTAAAGGAAGCCGAACAAAAAGAAACTTCCGACACTGCCAAAAATGTTCTTGCTCAACTGATAGAAAATCATCGGATCGCCGCCGAGGATGAAGTGCCGATTTGTCAAGATACAGGTATGGCGGTGCTGTTTGTTGAGTACGGCGACCACGTGATCATTGAAAACGGAACCTTTCAGGATGCTGTTCAGGAGGGTGTCAGAAAAGCTTATATTGACGGCTATCTCAGAAAATCCGTTGTGACAGACCCTGTTTTTGACAGAGTGAACACTAAGGATAATACACCTGCCGTTATCTATACCGATATTGTCAGCGGTGATACCATTCGCATTCTCGGCGGCTGTAAGGGCTTCGGCAGTGAGAATATGTCAGCCATCAAAATGCTCACACCGTCGGCAGGCATTGAGGGCGTCAAGCAATTCATCCTTGATACTGTCAACTATGCAGGACCCAATCCCTGCCCCCCGATCGTTGTCGGTGTCGGTATCGGCGGTACTTTTGAAAAGGCGGCAATGCTTGCCAAAAAAGCCACCCTGCGCCCCATCAATACACAAAATCCCGATCAACGTTATGCCGACCTTGAAAACGAATTGTTGACGGAAATCAACAAAACAGGCTTCGGACCTGCCGGACTGGGCGGAATCACTACCGCTGTCGGCGTGAATATCGAAACCTACCCGACACATATTGCCGGAATGCCCGTAGCGGTCAATATCTGCTGTCACGCGGCAAGACACAAGGAAATCACAATATAAAACAAGGGAGCAACAGCAACAATGAAAAAAATTACCCTTCCTCTCACGGATGACGTTATCAAAGATCTGCACGCAGGCGAAAGCGTATTGATCACCGGTACAATGCTGACCGGACGCGACGCCGCACACAAACGACTGTATGAACTGATTGAAAAGGGCGAATCTCTGCCCGTTGATATTGACGGCGAAGTGATCTATTATGTCGGTCCTGCACCGGCAAAACCCGGACACGCTGTAGGACCCGCAGGTCCTACTTCCAGCTATCGAATGGACAAATACACACCTGCACTTCTTGACAGAGGACTGAAAGGAATGATCGGCAAAGGCGCAAGAAGTCAGGCGGTCATTGATTCAATGATCAAAAACAATGTCGTTTATTTCGGCGCGATCGGCGGCGCGGCGGCACTCATTTCCAAAAGTATTCAGAAAATCGAAACGCTCGCCTATGACGACCTCGGCACGGAAGCCATTTACCGCTTCACCGTTGAGGATTTCCCTGCCATCGTTGTCATCGATTCCTACGGCAACTCCGCACTGGCGAAAAAAATTGAAAATTGAAAATGGAAAGTGGAAAATGGAAAATCGAGTAGGAGGCTACCCATTAGTTGAGCAGCCGACCTCTCACACCACCGTGCGTACCGTTCGGTACACGGCGGTTCAATAGTT
>CADCRH010000089.1 GCA_902803805.1 uncultured Ruminococcus sp. | reverse complement strand
TTAAATATGACATTCTGTTGTCAGGTTATGGAGTGTATTATTATATCATCAAAATAAAAAAAGAGAGGTAATATTGATGGATTACAAAACAACGATTCTCAAAGAAAAGACAGTCGTAGGACTGACGGCACACACAAGCAACACATCTCCCGAGATGGGGAAAGTGATTGGTTCGCTTTGGGAGCGATTCTTTGCCGAAGGAATTTTTCAAAACATTGCCAACAAATCCGGAAATACAACAATCGGATTGTATTCCAATTACAGCAATCATTATCAGGACTACGATATTACTATAGGCTGTGCGGTCAATGCCGCTGAAAATCTTCCGAACGGTACCACGGTCAAAACAATTCCCGCAGGCAACTATGCCGAATTTGTTTTAACAGTTGAACACGGTGATTATATCACCCCTGTAGCGAATCTATGGGAAAAGCTGTGGCAAATGCCGCTTGAACGTACCTTTACGGGCGACTTTGAGGAATACTATGCCGACGAAAACGGAACCTGCAAGGAAATTCATATTTTCATTGCGATAAGATAATCATTTGAAAATATGGTCATTAACAAATTTCAGAACAAATGACAATTCCGCACCACAGCCAACAGCTCTGGTGCGGAATTTTTAAGGAATAATATCTTCGACCCACTTATACAATTTATAACAAGATTTATCACTTTCATTTACAACAATATTCATATCCTCCTCAAAATCTTCATAACTGTTTCTGTTATGATACAGATGATAACCTTCTTCGGTAGAACATAACGTGATAAACAAAATGCCGATTTGCCGGCTTAAATTTAAAATGCGTTTTTCGCAGTCGCGCAATAGATAATCTCCCAAGTAAATACTTCTGTCCGGAACAAGTCGTTTTTTCTGATATTTTTTATGTATTGCAAGGTAATTAATATTGGCAGCTCCACCCATAGGAATATATATTTTTTGACCCTTGATTTCCTGTACTTGGTCTATTCTGCCGACCTCAATATTATAATAGCCGATCATAAAATCATCTTTATCTGACAGCAAAACATAAGTAATGCCCTAGGTAGAGTCCAGAGCATTACCGTTCTTCAGAAAATTATCAATCACTGTATTTCCACATTCAAACTCGGAAGCAAGATGTGCCAATTCCGGAGTATATTTTTTAATATTCATAAAATCTGACCTTTATTTTTGTGTCACAATCGTTTTTAACTCTTTTGTAATTTCATCAATCTTGAAAGAGAAATTATGGGAATCAATAAAGCTTGCTATTTTCCTGTTATTTTCCGTTGCGGGCGTTCTGTCAAGTTTTTTGGCTGTTGCAAAGGGAAGATTAGGTTTTACTGCACTTGCATTCATTTTAATCTCTCCTTTCTTAGCTTACTAACTATATTATATCACTTTCCAAAAGAAATTACAATTCAAAATATAAACGATGATTGATGATTATTTTTGTCTGTTTTTGACCGATCAATATCAATCCAATGACGCAATGATTTCCGTGCAGACCTGCATCGGTGACTGTGAAGCGTCAACAGTAATGTCGGCGGCGCTTTTGTAAAGCGGCAGACGTTTATCATAAAGTTCTTTCATCGCTTTGTCCTTGTCAGGACGGTTCAGAAGCGGTCTGGTGCTGTCGTTTTTCAGACGAGCCGCCACCACGTCAACAGGTACGTCCAAAAGAACGATTCTTCCCGTTCTGCGGAAAGTATCAACATTCACCTGATAGGTCAGCGTTCCGCCGCCTGCCGCAATGACAAGACCGTTTTTCTGTGAAAGCTCCTGCGCTGCTTCACGCTCCAACTGACGAAAATATTCCTCGCCGCTGTCCTCGAAAATCTGCGAAACGGTTTTGTTTTCCTTTTTTTCTATGTAGCTGTCAAGGTCAATAAACGACATTCCCGTTTTGCGTGACAGCAGACTTCCTACAGTGCTTTTTCCGCAGCCCATAAAGCCGCAGAGAACGATATTTTTTCTGTTCATACTACTTATCTCCCATTATCAAAATTTCTTTTTCAGCTCGTTGGCGCTGTCCTCTGTGAGCTGATTGATGTCGTCGCTGCTGTAAACGGAACCGTCCCATATTTCGTGCGACACAGCCGCCTGCCAAACGAGCATTGCCATACCGCCGACAGTAATTGCACCGTTGGCTCTTGCGCACTGTAAAAGCTTTGTGTCAAGCGGATTATATACAGCGTCAAAAACGTTGGCACAGCGCTCAATGACGCGCTTTTCAACCACCATTGCATCAACTTTCGGGTACATTCCGATCGGCGTTGCGTTGACAAGCAGGTCAAAATCTCCGCTGATTTCCGATATAAGACAGGTCTTTACCTTTGCGGTCGGGATTTTCTGTACCAACTCTTTGGCAAGTGCCTGCTGAACGGGAACATCATCGGGTCGTACCGCTATCGTAATATCACAGTCCGCAAGAGCTGCTTCATAAACAAAGGTTCTTGCCACACCGCCGCAGCCGACGATCAGCACCTTACCCGTAAAAGCCACACCGCCGAATTTTAAAGCCTTCAAAAAACCGTCGGGGTCTGTGGTGAATCCTTCGCGGATTTCGCCGTTCCTGACCGTATTAACAGAGCCGTAAAGCGCTGCCTTTTTGTCGAGCTTGTCCAAAAAAGGAATAATATTCTGCTTGTTTGGTATAGTAATATTATACCCTGCAAGCGTGTTCAACTCTTTGATTTTTACGGGAAGTTCTTCGGGAGCAACATCAATCACCGTATAATCGCCGTCGGTGTTGGCAAGTTCAAAAAGTCTTGTGTGGATAAAGGGTGACATCGTGTGACCTATCGGGTGACCAATTACTGCAAATTTTCTTAATGACATTATTTTCTGCCTCCTACATTTTATATAAATATGCTAAAATTTTAAAAAAAATAAAAAATTTTCTAAATATTGGGTAAAAATGCAAATTTGATATTGACAAAGTGCGGAATAACTAATAAGATTTGATTATGGAAAAAATTGTGCGTATCAATTTGCGAATTCCCTGTTGACTATTGTAGCATAAATGATATGTTTTTGTCCACAATACAGAGAACCAAAATGGCACAATTTTTGATTGATATTTTATTTTCAGGAGGATATTTTTATGGTACTCGAAAAAGTAAAGGCAATTCTCGCAGAGCAGTTTGATGTTGAGGAAGAAAAGATCACACCCGAAACATCGATCATCAACGACCTTGGCGCAGACTCACTCGATGTTGTAGATCTTCTGATGTCCATTGAGGACGAATTTGAGGTTGAGGTTCCTGATGAGGAAATCGAAAACATCAAGACAGTGGAAGATCTTGTAAAGTATATCGAAAACCACCAGTAATTCCATTCAAAATTATCAACAGTAAAAATAAAGCTGCTCAATGACAATTACCTCATTGAGCAGCTTTATTTTAATTCATAATTCATAATTAACCTTACGGGTTCTTAAAAACTCATTATCAACAATCAAATATCCGCTTGACGTAATCAAAAATAGATACATCAAACAAATATTCATTTATGGCTGCATCATCGCCTGCGGCTCCCTCGCAGGGCAATTATGAATTATGAATTAATAATGAATTAATCCGGTTTTTGGTATTGAAAAATTTGGCATTAGATTATATAATAAGTAAGTGTTGAAAAATCGGATGTTTGGAGTTCCGTGATTGAAAGGATTGAGTTTTGATGGCACAACAGAAAAAAATGGTTGAGGCTATTACATCAAGAGATGTTGATTTTGCAAAATGGTACACAGATATTGTTAAAAAAGCAGAGCTTGCCGATTATTCGGGTGTCAAGGGCTGTATGGTGATTCGTCCGTATGGATATGCGATATGGGAAAATATGCAGAACGATATGGACAGACGCTTTAAAAAGACAGGACACGAAAATGTCTATATGCCGATGTTTATTCCTGAAAGCCTGCTTCAAAAGGAAAAAGACCACGTGGAGGGTTTTGCGCCCGAATGTGCGTGGGTAACGGTCGGCGGAAGCGAAAAGCTGAATGAGCGTCTTGCCATTCGTCCTACCTCGGAAACACTTTTCTGCGAGCATTTCGCAAAGGTCATCAATTCCTACCGTGACCTGCCGAAGCTGTACAATCAGTGGTGTTCGGTGGTACGCTGGGAAAAGACAACACGTCCGTTCCTCCGTACTTCGGAATTCCTGTGGCAGGAAGGTCATACAATGCACGAAACCGCCGAGGAAGCCCGTGAGGAAACGCAAAGAATGTTACAGGTATATACCGACTTCTACAAAGAAACACTCGCGATACCGGCTGTTATCGGACGCAAAACTGAAAAGGAAAAATTTGCAGGTGCAGAGGAAACCTATACGATCGAGCCTATGATGCACAACGGTGTTGCTTTGCAGGGCGGCACGTCGCATTATTTCGGCGACGGCTTTGCACGAAGCTTCAACATCACGTTCACGGGACGCGACAACAAGCTTCAATATCCGTTCCAGACCTCTTGGGGCACGTCAACACGTATGATCGGTGCGATCATAATGGTTCACGGTGATGATGACGGTCTTGTTCTGCCGCCTAAGATCGCTCCCATTCAGGTAGCTATCATTCCTATCGCGCAGAAGAAAGAAGGCGTTCTGGACAAGGCTAACGAGCTGAAAAACAGACTGCTTGACAAAGACATTCGCGTGAAACTTGACGACAGCGACAAGGCGCCCGGCTGGAAATTCAGCCAGTATGAAATGCTCGGTGTTCCCGTTCGTCTTGAGATCGGACCGAAAGACATTGAAAACAATCAGTGTGTATTGGTGCGTCGTGATAACCGTGAAAAGACGATCGTTTCGCTCGACGATCTTGAAGAAGCAATTGCCGAAACACTGCAAAAGGTACACGACGGAATGTACAACAGTGCTTTGGAAAATCTCCGTTCCAAAACCTTTGAAGCGCTCACACACGAAGAATTTCTTGACATTGCCGAAAACAAGCCCGGCTTCATCAAAGCAATGTGGTGCGGCGAAACAGAATGTGAAGAAAAGCTCAAAGATGAAACCGGCGGCGTAAAATCCCGTTGTATTCCTTTTGTTGAAGATCATCTGAGTGACTTCTGTGTTTGCTGCGGCAAACCTGCCAAACATATGGTTTACTGGGGAAAACAGTATTAATGAATAGAGAATAAAGAATCAATAATCATATTTTTTTGTTTGCGAAAATTTGATTCTTTAGCATAAAACAAACCGTTCAGTGTTTTTTACATTGAACGGTTTGTTTTTTACAAAAAAGTTTTCTCCCTGATTACAGAGAGTAAACAAGGAGAAAACAATAAATTGTCTATTCAGCTTTTAGAAAGCAGGTCGGAAATTATTCCTCAACCTTCTTCTTCTTTGAAGCAAGTACTGCTACGCCGAGAGCTGCTGCTGCTGCGCCTGCAAATACGATAGGCATTGTTGAATCGCCTGTTGCTACAGTAGAATCACCCTTACCTGTTGCAGTAGCTGTAGAAGTAGTGGTAGATGTTGTTGTACCTGTTGTTGTAGTTGTGCTTGCTGTTGAAGTGGTAGAAGCAGTAGATGTGGTGGAAGAAGTACCATTGTTGGAACCTGCTGTGCTTTCAAGAGCCTTGCTTGTGTCAACAATGTCCTTCGGGTTCAGTGTTTCAAAATTGTACTTGCCTGTGTAAGTGCTCCAAGCGCCTTCCTGATACTTGAACTTTGTCTTTTCTACGCCTCTGCCTGCCTTAAGCTCGCCGTTGATGTTTACTTTGTAAACCTGACCTGCATTTACTTCTGCATCAAAGTCAAGGTCATCTGTCTGATAAGCTTCTACGCCTGTCTTTACTTCAGCATCGGATACACCGCTGTTGAAGATGAGCTTTGTAGCGCCGAAAGGAACTCTGATCTGCCAGATGTCTGTGCCCGGAATCTGCTGCATAGCTTCGCCCGGATAGCCCTTATCAAATGCCTGTGTGCCGTCTTCCTGTACAGAACCGAAAGGTTTGCCCTCGAGGTCGATTACAGTTGTGAAGTCGGAGTTCCACCAGTAAGCCTTAACGGTATCCCACTTTGTTTCGGAGTTATCATAGTAGATATAGTCTGTGAGCTGTGTGGTATAGTTGTCACCGAGGTTGTTTGATACTTCGGAAGCTGTTGA
>CADCRH010000088.1 GCA_902803805.1 uncultured Ruminococcus sp. | reverse complement strand
ACGGTAATTACTCTAACACGAAAATATCATGCTTATTTTTATACAAAATATACAATTTTTTCACGTAGTTTCATGCGGCTGCCCTGAGAAGTTTTCATATTTTAAGGACAGTTATTATACCGTTTTGTATAAAATTCGTTATTATTGTTGTAATTTATTAACGCTTATACTATAATAAGTATGTACGAAATGCAGCAATAACAGCGAATTTTTGAAAGGAGAAATTATGGACAACAATCAGTTTAAATTCAAAGTGAATCTGGGCGGTATGATCGATATTCTGTCAAATCATCTTTACAGCTCACCGAATGTTTTTGTGCGTGAGCTTTTGCAGAACGGCACGGACGCCATCAGCGCAAGAATCGACACGGACAAACATTTTAATGCAAAAAACGCAGTACTGGAAATCGAAGTCACAGAGGGAGAAAAAATCGTGTTCCGCGACAGCGGTACGGGACTGAACGAAGAAGAAATTCACCGTTTTCTTTCCGTCATAGGTCAGTCCTCAAAGTATGACATTGAAAACAGCCGCTCCAACGGCGACTATATCGGTCGTTTTGGTATCGGTCTGTTATCGTGCTTTATGGTAACGGATTCTATTATTGTCCGCACCTCCTCTTACAAAACACCCGGAAAAACACTGGAATGGAGAGGACTGTCGGACGGAACTTATACAATCAGCGAAATAAAGGATACTATCAGCACCGGCACCGAGATCATACTGGAAAACAACAAAAAAGACAGGGAGGATTTTGTTGACGACTACTATCATTCCGACGAGATCGCCAATCTGGTGTATTATTACGGCTTTTTTCTGAAATATCCCGTCTATGTCATTGAGGGCGATGAACGTACCCGTCTGAATCTTCACTTTACGCTTAACGCACAGGAAAACAAGGCGTTTTGTATGAATGCAGGCAAAACATTGTTGGGAGAAGATTTTTTGGACTGTTTTGATCTGAAATCGGAAAACGGTCTTTTTCACGGAATTGCCTATGTGCTTCCCTACCCCGTTGCAGCAACGGCGCACAATATGCACCGAATCTACCTTAAAAATATGCTTCTGACGGAAAGCGGAGAAAAACTGCTGCCTGAATGGGCGTTCTTTATCCGCTGTATCATCAACACGGATAATCTGAAACCCACTTCTTCACGCGAGGACTTTTACGAGGACGAGGCTCTCGAAGAGGCAAAACAAGAAATTGCCGAATGTATCGGAGAATATTTTGAAAATCTTGATCTGCACAATAAAGAGCTTTTATATGAAATTGTCCGCATACATAATCTTGCTGTGAAATCAGTCCTTGCCAATGATGACGGAATGGACGATATTCTGCTGCCGTATATCGTTTTTGAAACATCACTCGGAGAAATGAGCGGAAATGAGATCACGGATTTCGGCAGCAATGCCTTTTATACCACAAATGTCAATCAGTTCCGTCAACTGGCGCCGCTGTACACACAGCGTTCCGAACTCCTGATCAATGCAGGCTATGTTTATGAAAACGCTATCCTTCGAAAGCTTGCCGAAAAAAGCCGAAAAACAGACATTGAACTTTTGACCGATACGGATATCGACCTGATGTTGGATGATTCCGACAGAGAAAACGACCCCGAAACGGAACATTTCCTTGCGGAAGCAAATAAGATCCTTCGCAAATATGACTGCAAAGCAGTGGTAAAATCTTTCCGTCCGTATGATATTCCGACGCTTTACACCATCAACGAACAGGCATATCATTCCCGTCAGATCAAGCGTTCCAAGGAAAGCGCCAACGAAATATTTATGGATATGCTTTCGGCATTTGAATCCGATCTGGACAAACAATCAAAATCGTGTCTGTATTTCAACACCAATAATCTGATCATCCAAAAACTCATTGACGGAGAAATCACCGACAGAACACGTGCCTGTATCGAAATTTTATATGTACAGTCACTGTTGTCGGGACACTTCCCTCTTCTGAACAATGAAATGAAAACACTGAATGAAAACCTTTACACATTAATGATCTGACCGGGAGGATCCTATGAAGATTGCGGATTACCGAAAAGAATTTTATTCGGGTTTAGAGGGCGAACAACGATGTAAGGGGATTCGTTTGGCGATCGATTCCGCTTTGGAAAAACAGGATATTGACAATGCCCTGCACCTGTATTATTTATACTGTCAAGAGGATACGTTCAACGGTGACGGATATATGTCTGTCGTGATTTTTCCCGAATATTTGGCGTTGTTTGAAAAATATCCCGAATATCAAACCCAACATCACTATCATCTGATGTGGGCATACAAGTGGATCAACGAAACCGCTTCGGAATTTCATCAAGTATCTTATCAGCAAATGACGGATATTCTGATCAACTATGAAAGATTGTGCAAAAAATTCAGTTACAATCTTAAGACGTATTATCGGACAGTATGGAACGTGATGTATGACAACGGTATTCCCTGTATTGAAGGAATTGGCAGTATCCGGGAATGTCACGAAAAAATGCTGCAATATCCGAGAGATGATCTGAGCGAAATTCCTTCGGGTGAGTGTGATGATGAAGTAAAATATCTTTTGTTTGTAGAAAAGAATGTTGATAAGGCACTGAAAAAAGCAAAGCTTATTTTTAACGGGAAACTTTACTGCGGTGAAGTGCCCCATTATACCTATACCAACTTCGCCTGCTGCTATTTTGAAAACGGCGATCTGACAAACGCAAAGCTGTATGCCGATAAAGCGGTCAGAATTATCATTGAGGATTACGGCTATTCCAACACAATGATCTATTACAAAGGCAAGTGTCTTTTGGTGCTTGCTTATACGGATTTACCAAAAGCACTCAAAATATTCAGAAAGCAGTACCCGGAATTTTTAAAACATAAAAACGGTGAAGCGTGTTTTTACTTTTATCTCGGTTCCTATCACACAATGAAACAGTTGGAGCAGCAGGGTCAGAAAACCGTTAATCTCAAACTGCCGAGCGACTGCGAGATCTACAGAAAAAGCGGTGTTTATCAAATTTCGGATATGAAACGCCATCTGTATGACAAGGCAAATGAGATCGCTCAAAAATTTGACGAACGCAACAGAAATTCTTTTTTCGGCGATATGCTGAAAAAAGATTGCGGACAAGAACAACAGAGGTGAATGAACAATGACTTTAGAAAAGTATGAAGAAGAATTCTTCAATGATATGGAACACGGCACATCAAGAAGAAACGGTATCAGGGCGGCGATCAATGCCGCTTTGGAAACCGACGATGCCGACGGCGCATTACAGTTATATTACAAATTTATGAATGAAGATATTTTCCACTGTGACAACTTTCAGGCAACGCTGCTCTTCCCTGAATATTTGGCTTACTTTGAACGTCATCCGGAATTGCAGGACAAGTATCAGCACGATATGATGTGGTCATACAAATGGATCATTAATAATTTTGATTCGTTTTATCAGGTTCCGCTCAAACAGGTGGAAAGTATTTTTAACCAATATGCGGATTTTTGTAAAAGGTTTCATTACAGCCTGCGCACCTATTATGAATTTCTGGGACTTTTTATTCAGGACAGCATTGAGCCCGATCAACCGTTCTGCGGTGTGACAGCAAGACAGGCACACCAAAAAATGATGAAGTCCAAAAGAGATTCGCTGAGTGACTGTCACGCCTGCGAGCTTGACAAAGAGGCAACCTATTATCTGGAAGTGGAAAACGACATAGAAAAGGCTTTGAAGGTCATTCAGCCCGTTTTTGACGGAGAGTATTCCTGTGCCGAAGTTCCCCACGTTACTTATGCAAAATTCGCCGAGCACTACTTTGAAAACGGCGATCTGAAAAATGCAATGCTCTATACCACAAAATCATACCGACTGATCGATAAAAAATACGGCGATGATGGAGGAATGATCACCTCCAAAGCAAAATGTGCCCTGAGAACTGCTTATGTAGATCCCAAAAAAGCACTGAAAATGCTGAAAAAAACGCTTCCATTCATTAAAGACAACAACAATGGCGATGAATGTTTTCATTTTTTCCGCGCGGCTTATCATACAATGCTGTGCCTTGAAAATAAGGGCAGGAATCATATTCAGATCAAGCTTCCGTTTAAAGACGAGGAAATTTTCAGAGAGGACGGTATCTATTCCGTTTCCGAGCTGAAAGCGTTTATGTTTGACAAAGCAAAATTTTATGCCGATCAATTTGATGAACGCAACGGAAACACTTTATTTAACAACCTGCTGAATCGAACCTATTCGTTTGACGACAGCGACATTGAAAAACCAAGTGAGCTTGATATTCCCGTTCTGGAGTATATTGAAGAATATATCGATGACGGCTGTTTGCCGGACAGCTTTGCACTGCCGCGCAAAAAACCGAAGTCGGACAACAAAATGATCTATGGGAATGGCGCGCAAGATGGCTTTGAGTATTTTCATACGAAAATACCACAGGACGAATTGGGCGAATTGGAGGAGATCATCCAACTGGCAGGCAAGGGAGAAGTTCCCTCTGCTCTGAAAAAAACCGAGAAATATTTCTCGAATGACGAAAATCGGCGTGCTTTGCATTTGATCAACGCTGTTCAAAATTTCATCATTGACAATGAAACAAGTCTGAACCTTGATGAAATTTACCGTTTCGGTGTATGGCTGACCGTTCGTACCAAAAACTATGAGGCGGTCAAACTTGGTCTGTCGATTCTTGAAGTATTCTCGGATTATAATGAGCATCTTCTGGAAGCCATTACGGAACTTGCTGCCTGCGACGAATTCACATTGTTCTGTATCTGGGCAGTCCGCAAACTGGACAACGGCAACGAGCTGATTTTTGAAATGGCAAAGCACACTTTCGGTTGGGGTAAAATTCTCGCTGTCGATCACCTTGAACCGACTACGGACGAAATTAAAGAATGGCTGTTATACGAGGGCATTAAAACCGACATCCATCCCGGTTACCTTGCCATAAAGTGCTTTGAGGGCGCAGACGTTCACACGCTTCTCGAAAAGGGTCTTACACAGGAACAGCTTACCCCTGTAGGAATGATCATAATGTTCCTGATCGAAGATGGTCCGTCCATCGGTATCAGAGTCTTTGATGACGGTGACAATATCATCAAAATGTATCTCAACAATGCAGAGCGTCTTGAATGCAGTGAAATTGACGAAAAAGTGATCGAAATTATTCAAAAAGGCTATGAGAAGCTCAAAAAGCAAGAGAACGAAACTGCCGCCGAGTCCGATTAATTTTTCTCTTGAAGTATGTGCGAAATAGTGGTAAAATAAGTATTATTTCATTTCATAATGGAGGAAAGAAAAATGAAGAACACAGAAAAAACCTTGGACAAAATCACCGCCCTCTGTAAAAACAGAGGATTTGTTTATCCCGGTTCAGAGATCTACGGCGGTCTTGCCAACACGTGGGATTACGGTCCTTTGGGCGCCGCTTTGAAAAATAATATCAAATCCGCCTGGCTGAAAAAGTTCGTTCAGGAAAATAAATATAATGTTGGTCTTGATTCGGCAATTCTGATGAATCCGCAGACTTGGGTGGCTTCGGGTCATCTCGGCGGTTTCTCGGATCCTTTGATGGACTGTAAGGAGTGTAAGACCCGTCACCGTGCAGATAACCTGATCGAGGAATTTGACGGTACCAACGTGGCAGGCTGGACAAATGAACAGCTCACCGATTATATCAACGAAAAACAGATCCCCTGCCCCAACTGCGGCAAGCACAATTTTACCGATATTCGTCAGTTTAATCTGATGTTTAAAACATTCCAGGGTGTTACGGAAAGCAGCGAGGACGAACTTTACCTCCGTCCCGAAACGGCTCAGGGTATTTTTGTCAACTTCGCCAATATTCAGAGAACCAGCCGCAAAAAAGTTCCTTTCGGTGTTGCACAGATCGGTAAATCTTTCCGCAATGAGATCACACCCGGTAAGTTTATTTTCCGTGTACGTGAATTTGAACAAATGGAACTGGAATTTTTCTGCAAGCCCGGCACAGACCTTGAATGGTTTGATTACTGGAGAAGCTTCTGCCGTGACTGGTTATACTCCCTGAACATTAAAGAAGAAAATCTTCGTCTTCGTGACCACGACCCGGAGGAACTTTGCTTCTACTCAAAAGCAACGACCGACTTTGAATATCTGTTCCCATTCGGCTGGGGTGAGCTTTGGGGCGTTGCCGACAGAACCGATTACGACCTTACGCAGCACATCAACACAAGCGGTAAATCACTGGAATACTTTGACCCGCAGACAAACGAAAAATATGTACCCTATGTTATCGAGCCGTCGCTTGGCGTAGAGCGTCTTTTCCTTGCGATTGTATGCGAAGCGTATGACGAGGAGCAGATCGATGAAAAAGATACCAGAGTAGTTCTGCACTTCCATCCTGCTCTTGCACCTGTAAAGGCTGCTGTTCTTCCGCTTTCCAAGAAACTTGCCGATCAAGCAGATGAAGTTTATACAATGCTCTCCAAGTACTTTATGGTGGAATATGACGATGCCGGTTCCATCGGCAAACGTTACCGCCGTCAGGACGAGATCGGTACACCGTTCTGTATCACCTATGACTTTGACAGTATCGAGGACGGCTGTGTTACAGTTCGTGACCGTGATACAATGGAACAGGAAAGAGTTCCTGTTGATCAATTGGTTGACTATATCAGCAAAAAACTTGTATTTTAATTTTATATAACAAATCACCTCCGAAAGTCAGACCGAACATCTGACGATCAGAGGTGATTTTCTGTTAAACGATTTTACTTGACAGTAAATCCTGTTTTTCTTGCATCGAAATAAGTCACTGTCATTTTATATTCCTTAAAAAAACTTTCCAACGCCTCATACACTTCATCGGAAGCATTTTCGGAAGCTTTGTCAAGACCGAATGCCTGACCGCCGCACGAATCGTGAATATGGATCGTATATCCGTATTTCTGCGCCAATTCTTTCAGCTTTGGCATTTCTGTCATTGATAAAATTGCCATATCGTTCACCTCCATTTTTATTTTTATGATAACCCCTTACTCCTTATTTTGCAATAATTTGATCATTTTATTATTTTTCATCACTTCTTTTTATTGACAAGCATATAATACAATGATATAATTAATTCATATTAAATACATAGGTTATATATGATTAAACAAAAGGAGCAATTGATTATGTCTGTATATGAAACCATTACCAGTCTGATAGGAAATACCCCTCTGCTGAAACTGACCAATTACAGCAAATATAAGGAAATTAATGCAAAGCTTTATGCAAAGTTGGAATATTTTAACCCTGCCGGCAGTGTCAAGGACAGAATCGCTTGGGCAATGATCAGTGACGCGGAAGAAAAAGGACTGCTGAAGCCGGGATATGTGATCATAGAACCTACCAGCGGCAATACGGGAATCGGGCTTGCCGCTGTCGCAGCTTCCAAAGGATACAAAATCATTCTGACAATGCCCGAAACAATGAGCATTGAACGCAGAAATCTTTTGAAAGCATACGGTGCGGAATTGGTTCTGACCGAAGGTGTCAAAGGAATGAAAGGCGCTATCGCAAAAGCACAGGAACTTGCCAACGAGATCCCCGACAGCTTTGTACCCAGTCAGTTTACTAACGCTTCCAATCCTGCCGCTCACAGAAAGACAACCGGTCCCGAAATATGGAACGATACAAACGGCAAAGTTGATATTTTTGTGGCAGGCGTCGGCACAGGCGGAACGCTGACAGGCGTAGGAGAATATCTGAAAAGTCAAAATCCGAATGTTCAGATCATCGCCGTAGAACCTGCCGGCTCCCCCGTTTTATCACAGGGCAAGCCCGGACCACACAAAATACAGGGAATCGGAGCGGGTTTTGTTCCCGACACATTAAACACGGATATTTATGATGAGATCGTAACCGTTACCAATGAGGACGCCTACGAAACAGGAAGAACCATTGCAAGAAAAGAGGGAATCCTTGTCGGTGTATCGTCGGGCGCGGCTCTTTGGGCAGCAACAGAGGTATCAAAAAGACCCGAAAACAAAAATAAAACCATTGTTGTTCTTTTGCCCGACACAGGCGAACGCTACCTCTCCACAGCAATGTTTTCTTCATAACGCCAAAGACAAAAGCAAGAGCCGGTAACTCTTGCTTTTTCTTTTATGCTTATTTTCTGACCGGAATTTCTTTCTCGTCAAGGTAATCTTTTAATGCTCCTATAGAGATTTCACCAAAATGGAATAAGGATGCAGCAAGAACCGCATCGGCGCTGCCTTTAGTAAAAGCATCATAAAAGTGTGCCATTTTTCCTGCGCCGCCTGACGCGATCACAGGAATTCCCACGCTTTCAGAAACTGCTTTGGTCAGTTCAATGTCATAGCCGTTTTTCACGCCGTCACAGTCCATACTGGTAAGGAGTATTTCACCGGCACCGCGCTTTTCGGCTTCCACTGCCCATTTTACCGCATCTTTTTCAACGTTGATTCTTCCGCCGTTGATATAAACGTCCCAACCGCTTTGGTCGGCTCTCCTTTTGGCATCGATAGCGGTTACAACACACTGACTGCCGAATTTATATGCCGCTTCATTAATGATTTCCGGGCGATGAAGGGCTGCGGAATTGACGGAAACCTTATCCGCACCTGCTCTTAAAATAGCAGTAAAATCATCTACTGTGCGGATTCCTCCGCCTACCGTAAAAGGAATAAAAACACTGTCGGCAACAGAACGTACAATATCGATCATAATATTTCTTGCGTCACTGGAAGCCGTGATGTCAAGCAATACCAGTTCATCTGCTCCCTCTTTATCATAAAGCTTCGCACATTCAACCGGGTCGCCTGCATCTCTTAAATTCACAAAACTCGTTCCCTTGACAACTCTGCCGTCTTTCACATCAAGACACGGTATAATTCTTTTTGCGTACATTTTATATTACCTCCCGGCTATTTCAGCAAAATTATTCAATATTTTCAAACCGACTTTTCCGCTTTTTTCGGGGTGAAATTGCGTTGCATAAATATTTTTGCTGCAAACCGAAGAATCAATATCCACACCGTAATGAGTTCTTGATGACACGATCTTTTCGTCATCTGCTTTCAAATAATACGAATGTACAAAATAGACATACGGATTTCCCGAAATGTCCTTAAAAATACCGTTATGCTGACGAATATTCAGTGAATTCCAACCCATATGAGGAATTTTCAATGCACCGTCGGCATTGGGGATTTTGGTAATGGAACCTTTCAGCAGACCCAGACCCTTTGCGCCCGGACTTTCTTCACTTGCTTCAAACAAAAGCTGCAAACCAAGACAGATCCCCAAAAAAGGTTTCTCACTATTGATATACTCCGTCACCGCCTCGGTCATTCCCGAACGATTCATACAATCCATCGCATCGGCAAACGATCCCACTCCCGGCAGTATCGCACCGTCAGCTTCCATCAGTTCTTTCTTTTTGTTTGTAATAATACAATCACAGCCTATATATTTCAGTGCTTTGACAACGCTTTGTAAATTTCCTGCACCGTAATCAATGACAGCTATCATCATTCCATCACCTTTCTTTTCATTTTACCCTATTATAACATAAAATCATTCAATAAACAATAAAATAAAATGAAATTTAAGATTGACAAAACAATTATTATGATGTATAATAAATATCGATCTAAAGAGAATATGCCGGTATGTCGGAATTGGCAGACGAGACAGACTCAAAATCTGTT
>CADCRH010000087.1 GCA_902803805.1 uncultured Ruminococcus sp. | reverse complement strand
CGTCCAGTATCATAAGAATTAAAGGTTTTTTCATTTGAATCTCCATTCCGCCGCTGTCATTTTCCGACTGCGGCTGTTTTTGTGATGTTAAAAAGGATATGAGGGGGTGTCTGGTCTTAACGACCGAACCGCCCCCTTACAGTCCGATAAGCACAAAGTCGCTTTGTCGGTTATCCTTTATTTTTTATCAGCCGTTGCTTGCTGCGTCAAGAAGCACACCAAAATCTGCTGCCTTCAATGACGCACCGCCGATCAGTCCGCCGTCAACATCGGGCTGTGCCAAAAGTTCTGCTGCATTCTTCGGGTTCATTGAACCGCCGTACTGAATGGTAATGGTGTCGGCAACTTCCTTGCTGTATTTCTCTGTGAGCTGCTCACGGATAAAGCTGCAAACTTCCTCTGCCTGCTCGGAAGTAGCTGTTTCGCCTGTGCCGATTGCCCATACAGGCTCATAAGCAATAATGGTCTTTTTTGCGTCCTCTGCCGATACATCAAACAGGTCAAGTTTGATCTGTCTTGCGATAACTTCCTTTGTGATGTCGCACTTACGCTCCCAAAGAAGTTCGCCTACACAAACGATCGGTTTCAGACCTGCGGCAAGAGCAGCTTTTGTTCTCTTGTTGACGGTTTCGTCTGTTTCACCGAAATACTGTCTTCTTTCGCTGTGACCGATAATAACGTATTCAACACCAATTTCCGTAAGCATATCTGCGGAAATTTCGCCTGTGAAAGCACCGCTCTTTTCAAAATGTACATTTTCGGCGCCAACCTTAATGTTAGTACCCTTTGTCAGTTCAACAGCCGTTTCAAGGTTGGTGAACGGTACACAGATAACAACATCACAAGTAGCCTTTTCTGCGATCGGCTTCAGTTCCTCGATCAGAGCCTTTGCTTCGGGACGGGTCTTGTTCATTTTCCAGTTGCCTGCGATAACAGCTTTTCTTAATTCTTTATTCATTGTTTTGTATCTCCTTTAAATCTTATGTATGATGATAAAAACGGGGCGGAGCTTTGCCCCACCCCGCAAAAAACAGAATTATTTGTCGTTGAGGCAAGCGATACCCGGAAGTACCTTACCTTCGAGGAATTCGAGAGATGCGCCGCCGCCTGTTGAAATATGGGTCATTCTGTCAGCATAGCCGAGCTTCTCTACTGCTGCAGCAGAGTCACCGCCGCCGATGATTGAAATAGCGCCGCTTTCAGCAACAGCCTTTGCTACAGCGATCGTACCCTGTGCAAAGTTTTCCCACTCGGAAACGCCCATCGGACCGTTCCATACAACGGTACCTGCACCGTTGAGAGCATTGGCAAACTTTTCTCTTGTCTTGGGACCGATGTCAAGACCCATCCATTCGCCCTCGATTTTGTCGGAGGGAACGATCTTGAATTCAGCGTCAGCCTTGTACTCTGTTGATACAACGGTATCTTCGGGAATCAGGAAGTTAACGCCCTTTTCCTTTGCCTTTACCATAATATCCTTTGCCAGCTCTACTTTGTCAAGCTCGCAGATGGAAGTACCGGTTGAGTAGCCGAGAGCCTTCATAAATGTGTAAGCCATACCGCCGCCGATGATCAGTGTGTCAACCTTATCAAGGAGGTTAGTGATAACGCCGATCTTATCGGAAACCTTCGCACCGCCGAGAATGGCAACGAACGGTCTTTTCGGGTCAGCAAGAGCCGTACCCATTACTGTGATCTCTTTCTGAATGAGATAGCCGCAAACAGCCGGGAGATAATCTGCAACACCTGCTGTGGAAGCGTGTGCTCTGTGAGCGGTACCGAATGCATCGTTGACATAGATTTCAGCAAGAGAAGCGAGTTCTTTTGCGAATTCGGGGTCGTTCTTTTCTTCTTCCTTATGGAAACGAACGTTTTCGATCAGTTCTACTTCGCCGTCCTGGAGAGAAGCGGCAATGCTCTTTGCGCTTTCGCCTACAACGTCCTTTGCCATTTTCACTTCAAAGCCGAGAGCCTTTGAAAGGTAAGCAGCAACGGGAGCAAGTGAATACTTAAGATTGAACTCGCCCTTCGGACGTCCGAGATGTGAACAAAGGATAACCTTTGCCTTATGGTCTATCAGATACTTAATGGTTTTAAGAGCCTCGTCGATACGCTTCGGGTCGGAAATATTGCCCTCTCCGTCAAACGGTACGTTGAAGTCGCAGCGTACAAGAACTTTCTTACCTGCTACGTCGATGTCCTCGACAGTCTTTTTGTTTAAATAATTCATTGAACTGACATCCTTTCAGATATTTTTAAGCTGCTGCACAGCTTTTCTGCAATCTTGCGGCACAAAGCCGTCAGTAATATTTTATATCATTTACTTCATTTTTTCAATAGCTAAAATAAATTTTTCGGTAAATATTTGCAATTCGCTGATTTTTAACGGTTATGATCCATTTTGATGATGTCACAAAAAGTATCAAGAATACGATTGATGGCAGGCAGATACTTTTCATCAAGATTTTTGATCTTTTTATCAATCTCCGCATACTGCTGTTCTTCATCTGTGTATGAGGAGATTCCAAGAATATAGTCCGATGTCGTATTCAATACCGTACATATTTTTTTCAATGTCAAAACGGAGATTCCCACTTTGCCCGATTCGACATCTGCTAAAAAACGTGTACTTACATCCGTCTTTTCCGCAAGCTGCTCTCTCGTCATCTTTTTCTTTTTCCGCAGTTCTTTTATTTTCTCTCCTATTACTGCATTCAATTCTTTGTTTGTACTCATATCAATTACCTCATATGATATATTACATCAATTATAAAAGGAATTAACAATTCATAAAATGATATATTACATCCGTTGACAGATGAAGTATCACATCATATAATAAAAATAATCATTATTTATTATAGGAGGAAATAGATATGTTTAATAATGATATTGATGAATCAGAGGAAATTTTTCTTGAACAGGAGATATTATTTTTAAGATATTTCGGGCAAGCTCTTCAAAACAACAACGATGATATTAATATCAATATCATAAAAATACTCCAAAAGCTGAACAAGAACATATCTTCCGTAAAAGAATTATCTTATCTGTCAAATCTGTCCGAAGGGGATATTCAAAAGCTTCTTGCATTTGATGTCGAGGATAACAAATAAGAATCCGCCCGAATCAATTGGACTTGCTTGATTCGGACGGATTTTTTCATTTGCCGCAGGGCAGCCGCATGAAACTACGTGAAAAAATTGTATATTTTGTATAAAAATAAGCATGATATTTTCGTGTTAGAGTAATTACCGT
>CADCRH010000086.1 GCA_902803805.1 uncultured Ruminococcus sp. | reverse complement strand
GTGATTGTTCCCGATAACGTGCCGGCATAAAATGTTTTGCTTGCTGCATTGATAGTGGAGGCAGTACTTTCCGGATCGGCGGTGGTGCCAAGTATATCGTCCAACAGATTGCCGCCTGATTGCGATGAGCTTCCATAGGAATCAGCAGAGGAAGTTTCTGTCACTTCATAGGTATCAAAGAAAAGATTTTGCATTGTTGTCAGCTCCGTCAGTTGGCGCAAATACGGATTGGAAGGATCATAGACAACAATGGTACCTTGGGATTGACCGTTGTTGCTTTTGGCGTAAAATCCGAAATAGCTGACATCAAAATTAATGCCGCTGTATTTCATTGCATCAAGCACAGTAGCATTATAGGCAGCATACTTTTTTTCGTCCACAGTTGAACCGGGAGCAGGCGCAGCGGAAACATAGGTACCGTCAGCGTTCAGGCTTTCGGGTGTGATTGTTCCTGACATCACACCGGCATAAAATGTTTTGCAGGCGGAATTTAATGCAGCAGCGTCGGACTCCAGAGAGGCGCGCTGTGAATCACTCAATATGCCGGTCAGAGTGGAACTGCTCGTGTTGTCGGGCGCCTGCGCGTTGTTGTCGGACTGACAGCCCGACAGAGCCGCCGCCGAGGATAAGATTCCGGCTGCTAAAATAATTGTGATGATTCTTTTTTTCATTGTAAAAATCCCTTTTATTTTTTAGAAGTCATCAATTGCGAAAGGGTCGTTGATACGCTCGGCATATTCGTCCTCCGCTTCTTCAATCAGTTTTGCAACGGTTTTGTTTTTCACACTGTCACGCTTTGAAATAAGGTATTCAAATACTTCTGCGAGAGAAAGGTTTTCAACAATACTGATGATCACGTCCATTATCTCGTAAGTGTTCATATTGATATTGATTGCCGCAATGAGATAATTCGATATTTTTTGAGATAATTCCTCGTCCAACCTGTCATAAGTGTCCCATTGTCTGTAGGCAAGCTCGTACAGTTCTGCGAGAGCCTGGCTGCTTTTGGGCTTGTTGGTGTATATATCAAGAAACTGATGAAAGTAATTTGCCAATTCCTCGGATTCCATCGTTGTCGGAAGACTTTTGAAATCAGAGTCCATAAAAACATCCCTCCTCTATAACTTACAGTCAGTATTTATATTGTAGCGTATTTATTGATAATTTTCAACAAATTTCTTAGATTTTTGCAAATTTTCTTCATTATATAAGACCGTTTTTCTTACCCCAAAGCTCCAAAGAATCCGCACTGTAAGAGAGCTTTTTGAGTGTTTCGATAACGTTCAGAAAATCCATTTTTTCGTAGTCGTCTATTTTTCCGTCTTCAAGAATACGGTAAATCGTATCGTTTGCTTTTTGCAGCATATGGAGCGATGTCATCAGACGAACGGAAATTTCGTTGAGATCTTCGTAGATCAGTGTTGGTTTGCCCTTTCCAATGGGGCATTGGTTCGTACAATAATAGTTGCACAGTTCGGGTGCTTCATACACTTTTGCCATCGATACAACATCGTCCGGACCGGGGATCTTGTCGCCGCTTTCAATGGCAAGAAGTTTGGTGCGTTCAATATAGACAATATCCTGTGCGCTTTCACAGTTATTCAGAAGCGAATTTTTACTTGCTGCGTTTTTACGTGCTTTTCTGTAGATATTTTCTTCCATTTGTCAACCTCCGTTATGATACTTTGCTTATTATACCACAATTTGCACATATATTCAATCTCAAGAAGAAAAAATTTAATAATAATTCAAGAGTGAGGGAGTGACTGAATATAAATACTGAAAATATTATACACTGTAATTATTTTATGTCAATACTATTTTGAATATCAATAGTTCGTGTTTTTGACAATTCAAACCACGTATTTTCGTTTTTGTTAAATCATTCGGAATCGGTAACAGAGGAATCCGAAAAAACATAAAAACCACCCGATCTATCAAGTCAGATGACGGATAGATCAGGTGGTTTTTGATAGTGTAAAATGATAAAACGGAACCATCGACAGTTTATCCTTTTGCCAACATTCCTTCGATTTCAGCTTCGTCGGTCTTGAAAAATTCAGCGATCTCTTTGATGGAACGTCCAATATCCAAGAGATTCTTTACGATTTCAGCCTTGCCCTTTGCTTCACCCTCGATTCTGCCTTTTGCTTCACCCTCGGCTAAGATCCTGTCATAAAATTCTCCCATATCTACTCCTCCTTTGATTTCTTGATGGATCGATTCATTATATTTTTGTCTGAATCTTTCATCTCCGGAAAAACACTGATCAGATCCAATGTTTCCTCTCTGTTTTGACATTGAATGTCAGTAAATTCCTTGTACGGTGACTTCGCCGGAGTTGACGGAAATGGTTTGACTGCCGGTATTAATGATCAGTTCGCCCTTTGTGGTAATGTCGTCGGCGGTGCCTGTTAAAGTCACACCGTTTCGTTCAACAGAAACCGTGCGCCCGATTGTCGCACAGAGATTTTTGAAGTCGGAAAATTCCGTGATCGACAAGCTGACAAGGAAAGAGTTCAGAACCGTGTCAAGCTGTTTGATAACGGCAGCGAGAAAATCGCTTCGGTCAAGCTTGTTTCCCGTTTCAAGCAAAAGCGAAGTTGCCTTGTCTTTGATCTCGTCGGGAAACTTACTTTGATTGACATTGATGCCGATGCCGATGGCAACATAGTCCAGACGGTCGCTTTGTGCCGCCATTTCCGTAAGGATACCACAGACTTTTTTGGTACCGATGATGATGTCGTTGGGCCATTTGATTCTTGCGTCACAGCCCGTATAGCTGCGGACTGCCAGACAAACGGCATAGCCTGCCGCAAGTGTGATGGACGCGATGTCCGAGGGCGGCAGTTCGGGGCGAATGAGAATCGTAAAATATACGCCGCCGTCGGCGTGTGACTGCCAGTTTCTCCCCAAACGTCCTTTTCCTGCGGTTTGTTCCTCCGCGGCAACCACCAGTCCTTCGGGTTCGCCGTTGGCGGCGCGGCGCTTGACTTCTTCATTGGTGGAATCTACCGTTTTCAATATGGAAAGACCGGTGCCGACGGTTTTGACCTTTTTGGTTTGAAGTTTGTTTTTAATGATTTCTTCATCAAGTATGTCGGGACACTGTTCCAGCCGATAGCCTTTGTTGCGGACAGAGGAGATAACATAGCCTTCTTCTTTTAAGGCATTGATGTTTTTCCATACGGCTGTTCTTGATACATTCAGTTCACGGCTCAGATCTTCGCCGGAGATATACTCGGCGGATGATTTAAGTATTTTGAGAATATGTGATTTCATTTTACCGCTCCTGTTTTCCGGTGATATAAAAAGAGTGAAGTCATCGCTTCACCCTTTAAAGCTGCATTTTGTTGATTATACCAACGGTTTTGTATCATTTTCGTTCGCTGCTTCGGAGTCGGATTCACGCACAACCGCCTTTTTTCTGGAACTGCGTTTCTTTTTCAGCTCTGCGGCAGTGTCGGACTTTTTTTCCTCGGCAGGAGCGTTGGCTTCCAGCTCTGCGGCAGTTTCCGCTTTTGCTGCGGGTGCAGGAGGTTCCTCGTCCTTTTTTGCTGCGGATTCCGCTTCGGGAGCGACATAAGCAATGGTAATATCTTCGTCTTCGTCATCAAGATCAATGTTGGGTTCTTCGGTTTCCGTAACCGTTTCATATTCCTCCTCGGTGCAGACCGAAGGATCGGCTGCTGCACAGCAGGGCTTCGGAACACCATATTTTGCGGTGTATTCATAGCGTGTCTTTGCTTTTTTCAGACGCAGTTTTGAATTTTTAATGGTTTCGAGAAGAAGATCGGCAGAAGTTTCCTCGGTGCTGCCTTCCAGTTTTTTCTGATAGATTTTTCCAAGAGCAATATAAGCATTATTGATGATCTCGGTTTCGGTTTTGATAATGGCGTCAAGGCGGTTGAGCTGTGCCAGTTGTCTGTTTTTGTCAACAATAAAATCAACCGAACTTTTGAGGGCTTCGCTTGCTTTATCGATAATGTTCATTGTGTAAGTACCTCCATACAAAATATATTTTTAATATTATACAACATTTTTATTAAAAATAACAGTCTTTTTTTGAAATTTGTATATAAAATTATTTGCTTTCGTCCGAGTTTTTTTGGGAAAAAAAGGTCTGTGTTTCTTCGTGTTCTCCGAGTGTGATCACATAATCCCGATTGTTTTCAGGGAGCATATAGGCAAGGGTGCCCGTAACTGTTCCGTCGTGATAATATTTGCCGTCCGTGATGTTCATAACGGCGGTGCCGAAAAGCTGATCGCCGTTTTTCAGCATTTCGCCGTCCTTGCCGGTAACAAAAGCGGTGATAGAGGTATCTGCGCCGCCGCTGTCAACAGGAAAATCGTCAAGTGAAAGTTCATACTCTGCCGTTACCCATTCAATGTTTTTTTCGGGTTCGGTGTAGGTATAAGCAGCACTGTTCTTTGTAAAGTTTTTCACGGTTTCCTTGGCACTGTTGCCATGCGATATTTTGGTGATCCTTACGGGTACGTTCACATAGCCGCCTGTTTTGGTACAGTATTTTGCGGCAATGCCCCACGTATCGACCTCAAGCGGAGAATGAATGGATGAGGAAGCCGTTGTGATTTTGCTTTCCTCGTCCGACAACTCCGATACCTCGGAGGAAACCTCGGAAACATTGCTGTTCCGAGTGCTTTCGTCACTGTTCTCGGTCTGGCAAGCCGCAAGTCCTGCTGTCATCACCAAAACCAGCGTCAAAATCAAAAATTGTTTCATTGCCTCAGCCCTTTCCAAACACATATAAATCACCCCCGACACTCTCAAAGTATCGGGGGAGGAAGATAAAAAATCATCTTCAGAATTATTTTACGTCTTTACCGCAGCATTTTTTGTATTTTTTGCCGCTGCCGCAGGGGCAGGGGTCATTGCGACCGACTTTTATTTTTTTGACGGTACGGTTAACGGGTGTTTCGCTGCCGTCAAGATTCGTTGATGTCGGCATTGCCACCTGTTCACGCTGAATGAATTGTCCGGCAGCTTTCTGAATGTCCTCGTCAGAGTATTTCTTCGGCTCGGTATCTTCGTCCGATACATCTTTGCCTACGATGGTTTCTTCCTCGTTGGCAAGAGCGGCATCCTCTTCTTCGGCAGCTTCGGCAGATTCAACCGGTTCCGTCGATACTTCCACCTGAACATCAAGTTCTGGCTTATCAAGCGCAGCGGCAGCCTGCTGTGCGCGGACAGCGGCAAGTGCAGCGGCTCTTGCACGTCCGTTGGCAGAACGTTTGACAGCAAGTTCACGCATTTCATTTTGCTGATTCAGACGTTCGCTGACACGCTTCGGAATCACCATCAGCATTTTAACAGTATCCTCACGAATGCATTTGATCATATCGTCGAACATATCAAAGCCTTCGATTCTGTATTCAACAACAGGGTCGTGCTGACCGTAAGAACGCAGACGAATACCTCTTTTGAGTTCTTCCATTGCGTCGATATGTTCCATCCAGTAGTTGTCAACATTTTTGAGGAGATATACACGCTCCAGTTCACGCATTGTTTCTTCGGGAATGAGCTCTTCATTTTTCTCGTATTCCTTCGTTGCTTTTTCCGTCAGCTCGTTGATCAGGTATTCTTTTTCAAGATTTTCCAGTTCATCCGCATCGTATTTCAGTGTTTCGTCATCCTCATCGGTGATGAGCCAGCCTTTCAGCGCTTCGCGCAGACCTTCCAGGTTCCAGTTGTCTTTTTCCTCGTGCGGCAGATATTCCGTCACAATGGAGCTGATCGTATCGGCTATCATTTTAATGATGGTTTCGCGGAGGTTTTCACCGTCCAGAACCTGATCACGCTGTGAATAGATAATTTCACGCTGACGGTTCATAACATCGTCAAAGTCAAGTACGCTCTTACGAATGTTAAAGTTTCTTGCTTCTACTTTTGCCTGAGCGCTTTCGATGGTTTTGGAAAGGAGTTTGCTTTCCAGCGGTGTGTCCTCACTGCCGGGCATTCTGTTCATAATTGCGGCGATCCTGTCACCGGCAAACAGGCGGAGCAGATTGTCCTCTGCCGAGAGATAGAAACGGCTGGCACCGGGGTCGCCCTGACGTCCGGCACGTCCGCGGAGCTGGTTGTCGATACGTCTGGATTCGTGA
Organism: uncultured Ruminococcus sp.; assembly: GCA_902803805.1. Classification (GTDB taxonomy): domain Bacteria; phylum Bacillota; class Clostridia; order Oscillospirales; family Acutalibacteraceae; genus UBA1213. The sequence goes on along the minus strand of CADCRH010000086.1, from coordinate 14,131 downwards.
CGTTCCGTACCCATAATGAAAAGACCGCCTGCCTCACGAACCTTTTCGGCTTCAGCTTCTGTTTCGGCTTTGTATTTTTCAAGAAGTTCTTTATAGGTTTCTCTTGCGTTGAGAATCTCCTGATTGTCGGTTTCGGCATAGCCTGTTGCTTCTTCGATCAGTTCGTCGGAGAAATTCAGGCGGCGCATTTCTGCCTTTGCCAGAAATTCGTCGTTGCCGCCGAGTTTAATATCGGTACCACGACCTGCCATATTCGTTGCGATCGTTACCGCGCCGAGTTTGCCTGCCTGTGCAACGATCTCCGCTTCCTTTGCGTGAAGCTTTGCATTCAGAACATTGTGCTTAATGCCTTTCTTTTTGAGCAGTCGGCTGAGTTCCTCGGATTTGTCGATGGAAACGGTGCCCACCAGTACAGGCTGACCGTTTTTGTGTGCTTCGGAGATGTCCTCGATCAGCGATTCAAATTTGCCCTGCTCGGTTTTGAAGATGACGTCGGGCAGGTCGATTCTTTGAATGGGCTTGTTGGTCGGAATCTCGATTACATCCAGTTTATAGATCTGTGAGAATTCGGTTTCCTCGGTCATCGCCGTACCGGTCATACCGGACAGCTTTCTGTAAAGACGGAAGAAATTCTGGAACGTGATCGTAGCAAGTGTTTTGCTTTCGCGCTGAACGTCAACGCCTTCTTTGGCTTCAATCGCCTGGTGTAAACCTTCATTGTAGCGTCTGCCATACATCAGACGGCCCGTAAATTCGTCAACAATAATGATCTCGCCCTTTTCGTTGACAACGTATTCAATATCCTTTCTCATAACACCGCGCGCTTTGATCGCTTGGTTGATATGGTGTTGAATCGTAATATTTTCGGGGTCTGTCAGGTTTTCGACATTAAAGTATGCTTCTGCCTTTTTGACGCCTACGGGAGTCAGTGTGGCAGTTTTTGCCTTTTCGTCAACGATGTAGTCGATACCCTCGCTCTCGTATTCGTCGTCGTTGTCAACCTTTGTATCGGTTTCGGTGATCCTTTTGCATTTCAGGGTCTTGGCAAAGTCATCGGCTCTGGTATAGAGGTCGGTGGACTTGTCGCCCTGACCCGAAATGATCAGCGGTGTTCTCGCTTCATCGATCAGAATGGAGTCAACCTCATCGACAATGGCAAATGCGTGTCCGCGCTGTACTTTGTTTTCCTTGTAAACCACCATATTGTCACGGAGATAGTCAAAGCCAAGCTCGTTGTTGGTGCCGTATGTAATGTCGGAGTTGTAAGCGGCTTTGCGTTCCTCGTTGGTGGAATCGTGCTGAATGATTCCTACGGTAAGACCGAGGAAGCGGTAAACCTTGCCCATCCATTCCGCGTCACGCTTTGCAAGATATTCGTTGACAGTGACAACATGAACGCCGTCACCGGCAAGAGCATTCAGATAAGCAGGGAGCGTTGCCACCAACGTTTTACCTTCACCGGTTTTCATTTCACTGATACGGCCTCTGTGAAGAATAATGCCGCCGATGATCTGAACGGGGAAGTGCTTCATATTGAGCACACGCCAAGACGCTTCACGGCAAACCGCAAAGGCTTCCGGCAGAATTTCGTCCAGTACTTTATCCTTTTGTTTGGCATCCATATCGTCGGAGAACTGTTCCTGGAATCGTGCGGTTTCGGCACGAAGCTCCTCATCTGAAAAGTCTTTATATTTATCTTCAAGCTCAAGAACCTTATTCACCAAAGGCTTTATTTTTTTAAGCTCGTGTCTGCTGTTGCTTCCGTTAAACCAAGATTTCAATCCCATTGGTATTCACCTCATAAACTATACTTATAGAAAATATTTTTTATTATAACACATTTCAAAACAAATTGACAGTACTTTTTTAAAAATTTATCAAAAGTGCCTTGTTTTGTACTGCTGTCAGAATACATTACGGCGCTTCTTCGCCTTCGGCAGCGATGGGGTTCTGGTTGATGAGGGTTACTTTCGGAACAGCGTCTTTGGCGTCCTCTTTGTCATAGCGGAGCACCATACAGGAATACGCGGTTTTGTCGGCGCTTTCGGGCTGCTTTGCGTAAAGGTCGATTGTAAGCTCCTTGTCATCCACTTTTGCTTCCGGCTCTGCCTCGGTATCGGTTTCGTATTGATAGACGATAATGACTTGATTGTAAATACTGTAAAAGTCGTCATCATATTCCTTGGAAGCTTCTTGGAAAGTTTTTCCGCTGTCAACTTTGTCAAGTAAATATTTGTCGGCATTTTCCTGATAGAACTCGTCCAGCTCCTTTTTGCTGGAAATAGTAAAGGTTTTGGCTTCCGTCAGGTCAAGGTTTGCTTTTGCGGCTTCTTCGTCGGAAATATCGATCGTGTCATAGCCGATCTCGATAAAGCCCGACGGATTCAGGCTTTTCTGGTCAGTGACCGTTTCGCCGTCCTCCACATCTTCCGTATCGGCAATTTCCTCTGCACTGTTGTCCGCGGTATCGGAAACGGAAGAAGTGTCCAATACTGCCGAAGATTCGTCTTTTGATGTATTGTCCTTATTGGTGGTAATGTTGCAGCCGGCAAGCGCTGCGGCAATGACCGAACCGATCAGAAGAATCGATAATGTTTTTTTCATTTCGTATAACCTCCTTGTATTTTTATGTTTATTTTCCAAGCGGAATAAAGACATTCTGTTTCAGACTTTTCAAAAATCTGCAATGGGTAATGTCGTTACTGCCGCAGAACGGGCATTTGGTTGTCGGCTCATAGATTTCCGACAGAGGAATTTTACTGTTGTCGATGCGTTCCCTTACGGCAGTGCGGTTATATTTGATCTCGGGAGCCGTAAGCGTGATGATCTCATCAATTTTGTTGTTCATTTTTCCGATTGCCAGACCGTCAACAATTCTGTTGGCGATGATTTTTCCGGAGATATATTCGTCAATACCGAATGCGGTGACACCCTTTGTACCGCAGGCGGCACAGGACGTTCCGTTGATCACTTCGGTCAGACGTCCGAAATGCTTGCGGATAAATTCAATATCCACTTTGCGTTTCTGTGTCGTAAATACAGCGAGCTGCGCCGCCATTGCGGTCAGAGCGCCCATTAATTCCTGTACCCAGTAGCGCTGTTGTGCTGAAGTGAAGGCATCGGGCTTGAAAGTGAAATCGGCAAAGCTTCCTGTAGGTGAAAATGCCTGTGCAAAGCACGTAACATCCCTTTGCTTTCTCCATTTGGTGATACAGTCGGAAACGATCGCCGCATATTTTTTTTCATCAAATCGGTTGAGAAGATGCTCAATGCCGTTCAGTGTGATCTCGTAATATTCCATCTATCATTTGTTCCCCTTTCACACGAATACATATAAATAGATTATATATGAAAATTTCGGTTTTAACAATGCATTTTGGTAAATTTTTTCAAAAACCTTGTCAACATTCTCATAACCACGTTGACAAAACAAAAATGATAACATATACTTAAACTGTAATACTGTAAGTATTCGCAGATCTTTCATTTTCAATTTGACAGCTTTCCCGTAACGGCAAATTTTGCATAGGACAGGGTAATACAATAGAACGGGAAAACGAGGAAGCAAAAACAGCTTGATACGATACAGATAAAATAAAAATATGAATTAAATCGAAAGGTTATGGTAAATCAATGACAGTGATAGATATCAGGAATATTTTTACCGACAGAAACATTGAGCTTGTCGATGTCACAAAAACGCATATTTATTATGCCGAGGAAAAAATTACCGACGGTCACAGTGACCTGTTTCTTCTGGAATATGACCGTTCAACAAGAAAAGAACGTTTGATAACGAATTATTCGCTTGATGACCCTACCTTTGTGGAGCATCTTTTTTCGTTTGACGATACAATGGTGCTGATACTCGAAAACGGCTCCAACAGCCTTTGGCTGATAGAAATAGACAAGAAAACGGGTGTTGAGCTGAACCGCCGGAAAGTAGTCTGCACGGGTGCTTTCAAGGCTTGTATGGCTCTGGACAGTGAGCATATTCTCATCTATATGGCTCCCGACGAGGGCAATGCCGCAGTGTTTGAGAAATATAAAGAGGTAACGGGCTGTGATTGTCTTTGTTACCTCTATAACCTGAAAACCAATCAAAAGCATTTTGTCCGTGCTTCGATCATCGCAAGACTGGGCATTGCAGGACTGCGTGTTATTGATGTACACGGTCAGAAATATATTGTTCTTCTTGACCCGTTTGCCGAAGAGGACGTCAAGGAAATGTATTACCGCGAACAGAGATGGATCAATGCGGACATTCGCGACAATTTATGGCTTTGCGATCTTGCCGACCTGATCGCCGAGATCGAATCGGGTGCGGAGGAGATCACCACTAAAAGCATTGCCAGTGCTGACATAAAAGCACTTGTCAGATATATGGGAACGGGCGGCGATAAAATTTATTTTCGTGCAAAGGAGTTCCGGAACGGCACGGAAAAAATATGCAGCTATGATGCATTTGTCAATACACTTGATGTGGAAGCGGATATTACCGCAAAGGACGCCAATACGGTGTTTATCATTGACGAAAAGCCGTTCAAGACCTTTGTTGTCAAATCGAAGGACGGTAAGAACACCGTCAAGGGTGTTGTCAACAGTGACGCCGCCCTTACCTATGACAGCGATCTCGGAAAATTTCTCATTTGTATCGACAACCGTTATGCGGTAACGGAAAAAGTCGTTTTCAGCAAGGAAAGTGGCATTGCGCACACCTACTATTACATTTACGATTCCCAACTCCAAAAATACGAAAGTTACGAATGCAGCTGCCACATCAAAAACGACACCGTCGTACTTTACTAATTAATTCATAATTCATAATTGCCCTGCGAGGGAACGCAGGAAATGAAAAAGAGGAAGTTGAATGGACATTGTATTATTGATGATCGGAATTGTTACTATTTTAATGCTCGGCTTTGTGATCGTCAGGGTGAATACGATCAATGTCGGTGGTTCGGGTGATGATCGAAACAACAAAGATAACGAGGATTACAAAAAGACGCTTGTGGAGTTTGAAATTCTGAGGTCTAAGCTGGAGGATCTTCAAAAGGAATACCAAAATGCCCAAAGCCGCCAAAGGCAGGAACTTTCGTCCAATCTGAATGCGTATAACAAAGCTTTGACCGATCGGATAGAGATGTTTGACACCCGAATGGAAAAGGGGCAGGAACGCTCCGGAAATGTCATCAGGGATTCTGTCGATCGGCAGTTGTCGGAGATGAACAAACATCTTCATCGGCAAATTTCCGATATGAACCAAAGTATTGACAGCCGTTTATCCTCTATGACTGAGAACACCAAACAGCAGCTTGCTGATATGAACCGGAATATCCGTCAGCAATTGTCGGGAATGACCGAAAACACAAAGCAGCAATTGTCCGATATGGACAGGAATATCAATCGGCAGATGTCCGCAATGGGCGGGAACAGCAAACAGCAGTTATCGGGAATGAGTGAAAACAGCAAGCAGCAGTTGTCCGATATGAACCGAAACATCGATCGGTTGTTATCGGGGATGAATGAGAACATCGCCGCTCAGATGAAGCAGTTGGAAAACAGGTTTTCTTCTCTTGAGATCACGACCGAAAACAAGCTGAAAAATATGCAGGATACGGTCAGCGGTCAACTGAAAGAAATTCGCGATGACAACACAAAGAAACTGGATGAGATCCGCGGAACGGTTGACGAAAAGCTTCAGGAAACACTGACCGACAGAATGAATGAATCCTTTAAGTTGGTCAGCGAACGTCTGGAGCAGGTATATAAAAGTCTTGGCGAAATGCAGACAGTCGCAGAGGGTGTGGGTGATTTGAAAAAGGTGCTTTCCAATGTCAAGACCAGAGGGATTCTCGGAGAAATTCAGCTTGGTGCGATTTTGAAAGAAATTCTGACACCCGAACAATATGACGAAAATGCCGCCGTTGTACCGAACAGCAGCAACCGTGTGGAATTTGCGGTGAAGCTCCCCGGAGCAGATGACGGAAAATATGTGTATCTTCCGATCGATTCAAAATTTAACGGCGATAAATTTGCCAATCTTCAAAATGCCTATGATACGGGTGACAAAGACCTGATCGCAGCGGCGAAAAAAGAACTGGAAACAGCCGTCAGGAAATGTGCGAAAGACATCAGCGACAAATACATTTCTCCGCCCTATACAACACCGTTCGGCATTATGTTTCTTCCGTTTGAGGGACTGTATGCAGAAATCGTCAACAGCGGCTTGATCGAAACGCTGCAAAGGGATTACCGCGTGAACGTGGCAGGACCGTCAACGATGGCGGCAATGCTGAATTCTCTGAAAATGGGCTTTCAGACGCTGGCAATCCAGAAACGCAGCGGTGAGGTCTGGGAAATTCTCGGAGCGGTCAAAACCGAGTTCGGTACGTTTGAGGACGCACTGGTGAAAACGCAGAACCGAATCAAGAAAGCCGAGGAGGAGTTGGATAAACTTGTCGGTGTACGCACAAGGCAGATCAACCGAAAACTCAGCCGCGTTGAAAAGCTGGATCTGTCCGAAAGCAGTAAAATACTTGAGACAGAGTAAAAAATTTCAAAAAAATTCTTGCATATTGCTTTCGGGTATGGTAGAATATGATATGGTAATATGTTAGGTAGATAAAAGAGTGGGGCGACCCGCTCTTTTATCATTAATAGGACTAAAACGACGATAAGAGCCTGTTGAATATCTGTGCCGTGCGGTGCTAAGATTTTAAACAGGCTCTAAGGAAACGGAGAATTTTATGGCGAATAAAAAGCACAGCAACACCGTGGAAGCCGTGACAGATCTGGTACAGCCGATCGTGGAGGGTCTTGGACTTTCGCTTTGGGATGTCAGATTTGTGAAAGAGGGAGCGTCTTGGTATCTCAGAATTTTTATCGATAAGCCCGATGGCGTGACGATAGAGGACTGTGAAGCGGTCACAAGAGCCATCGACAAGCCGCTTGATGATCTTGACCCGATAGAACAGAATTATTGTCTGGAGGTTTCATCGCCCGGTATTGAACGTGAATTGGTAAAGGACGAGCATTTTGACGCTTTTCTGGCGGCTCCCGTAATGGTGAAGCTGATAAGACCGAACGAAAACGGCGAGCGTGAATTAAAAGGTACGCTCATCTCTCACGAAAAGGAAACCGTGACAGTAAGTCTGGAAAACGGCGAACAGGTCACTTTCAAAAAGAAGGACACAGTATATATAAAGCTGGATGATTTTAATATCTAAACAAACGGAGGACACACCAATGAAGAAGAAAGTTGTTAAGCAGCCCGACAACAGGAATACCGAGCTTTTCGAGGCTCTCTCACTGATTGAAAAGGAAAGAGGGATTCCCGTTGACTTTATGCTGACACAGATTCAGAAGGCAATCGTGACCGCCTGTAAAAATACCTACGGCGGCAATGAGGATGTACTGATCAAAATGGAGCCAGACACGGGTATTTTTGAAGTTTACCTCAACAAAGAGGTTGTTGAGGAAGTGTTCGACAACAACAGAGAAATTCAGATCGACGAGGCAAGAAAGATCAATGCTGCCACCCGTCTGGAGGACAAAGTCGGTATCAAGCTTGACCCGAAAGATTTCGGCAGAATTGCCGTTCAGACCGCAAGAAATATCATTCGTCAGGGTATCCGTGACGGTGAAAAGGGACAGGCACTTGCCGAGTATCAAAGCAAGCTTCAGGAAATTGTGACGGCTACGGTAGAACAGGTTGACGCAAAAACCGGCAATGCCACACTTCGTCTTGGCAAGGCGATCGCGATTCTCCCGAAGAACGAGCAGGTCAACGGAGAAACGATCGTTGAGGGTGAACAGATCAAGGTTTATGTGGTGGATGTCAAATCCAACGACAGGGGACCGAGAGCCATTATTTCAAGAACGCACCCCGACCTTGTGAAAAGACTGTTTGAGTCGGAGGTTCCCGAAATTTTCGACGGTACGGTAGAGATCAAGTCCATTTCGAGAGAAGCAGGTTCCCGAACCAAGATCGCAGTTTACAGCCGTGATGAAAACGTGGATGCGGTGGGCGCTTGTATCGGACCGAGAGGTCAGAGAGTCGGTACCATTGTGGATGAACTGAACGGCGAAAAAATCGATATTGTGGAATACAGCGAAGATCCTGTCAAGTTTATTACGGCAGCGCTTTCTCCGGCAGAAGTGGTGAAAGTGGATATAGATGAAACCGCCGATAAGGTATGCAAGGCGACCGTTCCCGACAGTCAGCTTTCACTTGCCATTGGCAACAAGGGTCAGAATGTCCGTCTTGCCGCAAAGCTCACGGGCTGGAAGATCGATATTCGTCCCGAAAGCGGCTTCTTTGGTGAGGACGAGGAAGTAAAAGAGGACGAACCGAAATATATCGGTGACGGACTGGACAACGATGAGGAAGAAGTGGAGCTTCCGGCAGAGGAAGTTTCTGAGGAAGCTGTCACAGAGCCTGCTGAGGAATCGGCTGAGGTAGAGGCAGAGGAAGCGTCTGAAGAAGTGCCTGCCGAGGAACCCGAAACAGCGTCGGAAACGAATGAAGAATAAATATTAATAATCTTTATGCGGTCAACATAAAGATAAAACGGGGAAAGGAGCAGAGCAATGCACCAGAAAAAAGTGCCTATGCGCAAATGCACGGGCTGTTCCGAGATGAAAGAGAAAAAACAGCTTGTCAGAGTTGTCAAAGCGCCCGATAGTACCGACGAGAACGGAAACGTTTTGAAAAAGGGGGAAATATCGGTTGACCTTTCGGGAAAGAAGCCGGGCAGAGGCGCCTATGTCTGCCCGAACCCCGACTGTCTTAAAGCAGCGAGAAAAGCCAGACGTTTTGAAAGGGCGTTTTCGTGCAGGATTCCCGACGAAATATACGATAAACTGATTGAAGAACTGAAAGAATAATTTGGAATTAAATTGAAAGGGTTGGTTTGCAAAATGAATGATAAGCTGTTGTCGCTGCTTGGAATAGCAAGACGGGCGGGACGATTGTCGCTCGGCTTTGATGTGGCAGCAGAGGCGATGCGGAGCGGTAAGTCGAGCCTGCTGCTGTTGGCTGATGATTTATCGGAGAGAACAATGAGAAATATCACCGAGACCGCTCGGCAGACTGACACCCAAACAATCGTTTTAAATATATCGATGGAACAGCTCGGCGGCAGCGTCGGAAAGGCTGTGGGGATCATTTCCGTCAATGACGCGGGATTTGCAAAAAAGATGAAAACGCTTTGTACCGAATAAGACAGGAGGAATGTATTGATGATAAAATTAAGATTGAGTGAGGTTGCAAAAAATCTCAATGTATCAAACAAAGAGGTCGCAGATGTTCTGAAACAGCGTATGAATGTGACAAAGAAGCCTGCGGGAATACTTAACGAGGAAGAATTGAACATAATTTTCGAGCACTTCACACAGGCTTCGAGTGTTCCGAACTTTGACGCATATTTTGCTTCGGCTGACGCTCCTGCGAAAACCGAAAAAACGGAGAAGTCCGCAAAACCGGAAAAGCAGAAGAAAAGCGCTGACAGACGCAGCGACGCAAAGCCGCAGAACAACAAAAAGAATCAGCAGAACCAGCAAAACCGACAGAACCGTAATGATGCGAAGCCCCAGAATAAAAAGAATAATAACAATAGTAACAATGTCACTTCACAGCCGCAGCGCAGCAATAATGGCAGCAAGCCGAAAACGGAAGAAAAAACTGTTGTAGAGCAGGAAAATGCCATTGGCGAGAACAGAAACAGAATTATCAATACCCGTCAGTCACACGTTGATATTGAGCGCTACAATGAAAAGTATGACCGCCTTGCCAATGAGAAAATGCGTACCGACAATACGGTTCAGAAACAGAAGATCAATCAGCGTTCACAGCAGAGAGGAAAGCCCAGAAATTCCCGTAAGGAAACAGAGCAGGAAAGACTGCGCCGTATTGAAAAGGACAGAAAGGCAAAACCGATCACGGTTCAGATTCCCGACGAGATAACGGTAGGTGAGCTGGCACTCCGCCTGAAAGCGACTGCCGCAGAAGTCATTAAAAAGCTGATGCTTCTGGGTGTAATGGCAACGGTGAATGATACGATCGATTTTGATACCGCTTCTCTTGCCGCAATGGAATTCCACGCAAAGGTAGAAAAAGAAGTGATCGAAACCATCGAAGAAAAGATCATTGACGACAGTGACGATGATGACGAAAATCTGGTTTCAAGAGCGCCTGTCGTTGTTGTAATGGGACACGTTGACCACGGTAAAACTTCACTTTTGGACGCCATTCGCCACGCACACGTTACTTCAACCGAAGCAGGCGGTATTACACAGCATATCGGTGCCTACAGAGTTGATATAAACGACAGTGAAATCACTTTCCTTGATACGCCCGGACACGAAGCATTTACCACAATGCGTGCAAGAGGTGCGCAGGTAACAGATATAGCCATTCTTGTTGTTGCGGCGGACGACGGTATTATGCCGCAGACGGTGGAAGCCATCAACCACGCAAAAGCTGCCGGTGTTTCCATTATCGTTGCTGTTAACAAAATCGATAAGCCCGGCGCCAATATAGAAAATGTGAAACAGCAGCTGACGGAATATGAGATCGTTCCCGAAGAATGGGGCGGCGATACGCCTGTTCTGCCTGTGTCGGCTCATACAAAAGAGGGCATTGATGAGCTTTTGGAAATGGTTCTGCTTGTTGCGGATATGAAAGAGCTGAAAGCAAACCCCGACAGAGCCGCAAAGGGTACTGTTATTGAAGCAAGACTGGATAAGGGCAGAGGACCGATCGCTACAATGCTCGTGCAGAACGGTACACTGAAAGTCGGAGATATTGTTGTTGCCGGAACCAGTGTCGGACGTGTCAGAGCGATGACAAACGACAAGGGCGCAAAGGTAAAAGCGGCAGGCCCGTCTGTGCCTGTTGAAATCACGGGACTTGACAGTGTTCCGTCAGGCGGCGACATCTTCAATGCCGTTTCGGATGAAAGACTGGCAAGAGAACTGGTGGAGCAGAGAAAGACAATTGAAAAGGAAGAACGCTTTAATTCCCGTACAAAGGTAACACTGGATAATCTGTTCGACCAAATCAAGCTGGAAGATATGAAGGAACTTAAAATTATCGTGAAGGCAGACGTTCAGGGTTCTGTTGAAGCGGTGAAACAGTCACTTGAAAAGCTCACGAATGATGAGATTCGTGTTAATGTTATCCACAGCGGTGTCGGTGCCATCAGAGAATCCGATGTTATGCTGGCGTCCGCTTCCAATGCGATCATTGTCGGCTTTAATGTTCGTCCCGACCCGGTAGCCGAGGACAACGCAAAGCGTGACGGTGTTGACCTCAGACTTTACAGAATCATTTATGACTGTATCGAGGAAATTGAATCCGCTATGAAAGGTATGCTTGCACCGAAGTTCAAAGAAACTCAGCTCGGACGTGTGGAAGTACGCCTTACCTACAAAATCACCAACGTTGGTCTTGTATCGGGTTCCTACGTTCTCACTGGTAAAGTTGTCAGAGGAGCGCAAGTGCGTGTTGTACGTGACGGTATTATTATTGCCGACGATACGATCGCTTCACTCCAGCGTTTCAAAGATTCTGTCAAAGAAGTGGCACAAGGCTTTGAGTGCGGTATCACCCTCGAAAAATTCAGCGACATCAAAGAGGGCGACATCTTCGAGATCTACCAAATGGAACAGGTGGAAAATTAATTCATAATTCATAATGCATAATTCATAATTACCCTGCGGGGAGCCGTGGGCGATTGACTTGACCAAAATAAAAAACGTGTACGATTTGTATTTCGTACACGTTTTTTATTTTATCCTTTTGCAAGAAGTCCTTCAATTTCGGCTTCGTCGGTTTTAAAGAATTCGGCGATCTCTTTGATGGAACGTCCAATATCCAAAAGATTCTTTACGATTTCAGCCCTGCCTTCAATTCTGCCTTCAATCCTACCTTCTGCTACACCCTCGATCCTGCCTTTTGCTTCCCCCTCGGCTAAGATTCTGTCATAAAATTCTCCCATAGCTACTCCTCCTTTGATTTCTTGATGGATGGATTCATTATATTTTTGTCTGAATCTTTCATCTCCGGAAAAAACACTGATCAGATCCAATGTTTCCTCCGGGTGGTCAAGTTTTCTGTCGGAAAATCTTGTATTGCTGTCCCGATGATTCATTTTGAAGAAAAATTCCGCGATCGTTTTAAAATCGGAAGTAAAGTTCTGAATACTTTCGGGGGCAATATCTTTCATTGAATAAAAATTCATTGTGTAGTTATTGACGAACGGTTTCAGCTTATCGGGGATGTCAAAACAGTCATACAGGGATTTACCGTAAGTCCAGTCCTTTGTGCCGAAGTACAAAACAAGCGTGATCACAGGATAATGATTAACGGTTGTTTGATCGGCATTCGGGTTGAGCTGACTGCGATAAGCCGCGCCATCATAGCTGAAAACACGCAGGGGCATATATTTATCGGGAACGGACTGATTTTCAATACCGATAAAAGCCAACTGTATGTCCATTTTGCGCCAAAATTTGGAAACGTCACGTTCCTGTTCCCGAATTTTACCCTCGGCTTTATATTGGGAAAAGGTATCGGCAGGTGTCAGTTCATCAGGGGAGATGACCTTTTCGCCGTCAAACAGGAAGCCGTTTACAATGTCGGCAAATACATCATTATAGGATTCAAGTGTTTTGGCAGTGATGTCTTTTTGTGCCATCGGACTCACTCCTCTCTTGACAATATTATAATATGATCGTCTGATATTTTCAACTTCATTTTAAAAATTTATGGCAATATGCGAAAGAGGTAAAAAAATAATAAAAACGTGTACAATCATTTCTTCGTACACGTTTTTATTGATAGTCAATAAAGGTTTTGACGATAGCAAGGATCTGTTCCTGTTCCTTTTGGGTGAGTGCGGAAAGATAAGAATTAATGCGGCTGATGGTGGCGCTTGATTCTTTTACTTTCGGCTCGACCGTAAAGTCAAGAAGTTCGGGAAGAGGTATTTTTAAACCGTCGGAAATTTTTGTTAAAGTGTTAAGAGTAGGACTTTTTTCACCGCGTTCAAGCTGTCCTATGTGTGACGGCTGCATATCACACTCAAAGGCAAAATCTTCCTGAGATAATCCCTTTTGAAATCTCAATTCGCGCAGGTGTTTACCAAACATTTCTGTATTATCCATAGTTTTTAGCTCCTTTCATTATTAAGCCTATAAAATATATTATATTTTTTCTAATAACAAAAGTTCTTACAAATAACTACAAAAGTGTTGACAAATATTTATTGAGAGATTATAATAACTTTAGTACTTAATTAAAAGTACTAAAGTTATTATAATCTTTTTCAGGAGGGTTTATTATGGAAAACAGCAAAAAGAAGAAAGTGCTTCAAAAAGTACTTTGTGTAGGTCTTTCGGTTTTTATGCTCGGCGCATATGCAGGCACGGCAATTCCGCAATATACCAATACAGGTATTGTAGCAGAGGCGGCGAACTCGGAGGCAGATTTTTACACAACAGAAAATAGTGATGGTACAATAGCAATAATAGGCTATAAAGGTACCTCATCAGATGTTGTTATTCCGTCATACATTTACGGGCAGAAAGTTGTACAAGTGGATGCGCTAAGCAATAGCAAGAAAGACAATAAGGATTTCATTACAAGCGTTACTTTTCCAAGCACTGTAACTACAATAAATGGTCCAGCTTTTTATGGATATACTAAAATAAAATCTGTTGTGATTCCTGATACGATTACAGAGATTGGTAGTTATGCTTTTGGTAATTGTACATCGTTAACATCGGTTACATTACCTAAAAAAATGATAGACTCTTGCTATGGAATGCTTTCTGGTTGTACAGCTTTAAAAAGTGTAACTATTCCAAGTGGATGGACTGAAATTCCTGAAAGTATGTTTAGTGGATGTGAGAACTTAACAACAGTTAATATTCCCAATACTGTTACCAAAATTAATAATGATGCGTTTTCTTATTGTACAAGTTTAACCTAAATGGGCAAGAAGTCCCCCGCCTCAAAGGCGGTGGGATGAATTGCCCATCAGCCGTAAGGCTGACTTGTTATTGCTTGACATAAAAAATAAAAATGTTATAATAAATTCAGATAAAATCGGAATGAGCCTGTATT
>CADCRH010000085.1 GCA_902803805.1 uncultured Ruminococcus sp. | reverse complement strand
GGTACTTATACTGTTCGTGTAACCGCACAGGATATGTATCCGTCAACAGCCGTTAAAACGTTTACAGTAAAAGTAAGCTGAGTTTAAACACAGCAAACACTGAATTACTGTATTTCAGGCAATAAAAATTCCACCTGATGTATTTATCTATACATCAGGTGGAATTTTTTAAGCGTTTTTTCTTACGGTTTCTCGCAGGGCAATTATGAATTGTGAATTATGAATTATTTCAGGTATTTTGATTTGATTTTGATTTGTTTGCCGTTTCTGCGGATGACGGAACGGCTTTTGTAACGGCTTCGGGTGATTTTTCCATTATCGGTGGAACGGAGAATGATGATAAGGGCGGCAGTGATGATAACACCGATCACAGACCAGATAATAATGCCCGTCAGAAATGACATACTTTCATCCGCATTTTTTTCCGCTTCGCTGATATATTTTTTGGTGGTGTCCTCATAGGGAATAGGAGGTGCGCTTAATATAGCGGCGGCAGCGGCTTTGTCGCTTTCCTCGGCAAGTATCTTTTCGCTTTCCTGCTTTGGGGAAATATAACCTTCTTTATCGGCAGGGAGTACGGTGGCAAGAGAATCCAATCGCTTTAAGGGGTCGTTTTCAAAAATTTCCGTTACTGCTTCACTGCTTTCCTCCCGACTGCTTTCTTCTTCGCTGCTTTCCTCCTCGCTGCTCTCTTCGGAACTTTCCCGACTGCTTTCCAAACTGCTTTCGTCAGCGCTTTCCGTGCGGCTCTCCGAACCGATATATGATTCCTCGTTTTGCGAGCTTTGATAGCTGCTTTCACTATGCGTTTCTTCATAGCTGCTTTCGGTATAAGAGGACTCTGTATATTCGGACGCTTCATAGGACGATTCACTGTAGGAGGATTCCAACGGTTCCGAGGAGGTCGTTTCACTCACCGAACTTTCGGCAGGTGTACTGCTTTCGTCAGCCGATACCTCGGAAACCGTACTTTCAACGGAGCTTTCTACAGGCAAACTGCTTGTGACGGCACTGACCGACGGTACAAGACTCATCAGTGCAGCAGACACAAGCAAAACAGCATAGATTTTCTTTTTTACATTCCACATATCATTCACCAACCAAAACAGGGTCATCGAACAGGTATCATTTACAATAACTATTATAGCAGATAAACACAAGTCAAACAATAAAAATATTGTTATATTATTTTTTTAACGTCTTGCACAAAACCTTTCCCAAAAGATAACCCGAATATCTGACTTCTTCCACAGTGTTGGATTCTGCGCCGATCTCTATTAAAAGAGAGCCTGTATTGACATTCATATTATACATAAAATCCGCAAAATAAATCGGACGCATCATATCGGGGTACATCTGTGAAGCGGTGTTCTGAATCTGGAGCGCAAAACGCAGATTATATTCCCAATCCGAAAATTCGTCGCTGCCGTCATAATTATAACCTGCAAGAATCATCACCTGTGCGGCTTTTTTGCCGTTGACGGTAAAGACAGGTTTGGATTTTGCCGTGTCCGTGCCGATTCCGTCACGGTGAATATCAAGGACTACTTTGATGGACGGATATTTTTTTAAATAGTCGTTGATGGTGTCAAGGCTTCTGTCATAAGCGCCGTTATAACTCGGATAGTCGTGAACCGTGGTATCGTGTATGGTCTTAATGCCTGCTTTGTTAAGCTGTTTTGCGATTTCCTCGCCGACTGCACAGACATTTTGCGATGTATCAGTGGTTCGCGGATAAAATCCCTCATAAAAATAACCCGTATCATATTTCAAAAAGCTCTCGCTCGTATGAGTGTGATAGATCAGAACCTGCGGTTCGTCTGTATCTTCGATCGTAAATCCCAGCTTTCCTGCCAGTTCCGCTTTAATATCAATATCGGCAGAAGAAGCATTTTTGATTTGAATATTTTGATAAGATTGGTTTCCCTTTGTGGTGGTAAATTCGGTGACAGGATATTTTTCATCATCCTTGTGGCTGTCGTCATATTTTTTGATCTCCTCGTCTGTCGGTGTCGAAGCCTCGAAATCGTCCTTTTCGGCTGTTTTGTTTTTACTGTCCGCTTTTGAAGTTTCCTTGCTGTTTTCGGCTTTTGATATAACTTCCGAGGTTTCTGCGGTCACGGCGGAATCTTCGTTATCCGATTCTAAGGATCCGGCGGTAGGATCGCTTTGATGATCGTTACTGCTTTCCAAGCCCGAATATTCGGCGTTTCCTGTCGGGAAGGTCATTTCCACCGCCAGAATATCAATTGACGGGTCGGGAGCCACTTCGGCAATTCTTACGGCGACACACAAGACAGCACAGCCGATCAGCACTGTGGCAATGATGGACAGCGAAGCTTTCCTCAGCTTGTTTTTTATGCTTCTCATTTATTTTCCTCCCGAAAGAAATTAACAAAAATCACTTTGTCAATCTTTATGCGGAGGGGGGATTCTTTATGATACCAGTGACATCAGGGTGTCATAATCCACTTGAGCCTGTACGGCACAGTTGACGGACATTCCAATCAATTTTGACGCTCTCTCAGTCAGAATGTCTGTTTCCCGCGGTGTCACGATCATTTGTTCCCCTCGCGGAGAAACCGTATGGTTCACTGTCGGATTTTCGTTCCGATTGCCGAGAATATCGTAAGCAAGCGTTAAAGCGTCAACAACTGTCGGAATCCCTATGGCGATCACAGGAACACCCAGAC
This sequence comes from uncultured Ruminococcus sp., assembly GCA_902803805.1. GTDB lineage: Bacteria > Bacillota > Clostridia > Oscillospirales > Acutalibacteraceae > UBA1213. Next base: position 2,778 of record CADCRH010000085.1, on the reverse strand, counting down.
TCTCTTTGTTAAGGCGTATCCTGTGGTTTCCCACACCCGAACCGGGGGAAATGCCCGTATCGCAAATCTGTATCGTACAGCCAAGTCTTTCCAAGTTTCTGGAAGCAAGCGCGTCTATCGCAATTACTGCTGACGGCTTCAGCGTATTGATCAGCGATTTGATAAGTTCATTCGGTTCAATGCCCGTCTGACCGAGAACGCCGGGCGCGATCACCGAAACAGGACGGAGAATATCAAGCCCCGACGAACGCGCCAGTTCACCGCGGATATGCCGGGTGGCAAGAATATATTCGGTACTTTTGGGTCCTATTGCATCGGGAGTGATCAAGGCATTGCCAAGACCGACTATCAGAATTTCACCCCTATCGGGAAGAAGACTGCGTATTTTTTCCGCGATCGCCGTAATTTTATCTTTTGCGTTCGTAAAATCGTCCGTCAGTGTCAGATTTTCAAAGGTGATGTATGTCCCTTTCGGTTTGCCGATTCTTTCGGCGGCACTGTCTGTTGTAATGGTTAACTTTGTCAGCCTAAGCCCTCCGTTTTCCGATTCGGAAAATGTAACACCGTCAATATCCGTTCCCGATAATTCGTGTGCTTCAATGGCAAGGTCTGTTCTGAACTGCATAAAAAATCCTCCTTTTTCAAACAAGTCCTGATTTTAATTTTGCCGGAACCATACCAAACTATTCAAAGGCAATTCACAGATATACGGAGAAGATTCCGACAGCGGAAATTTGGTATATCTTTTCATTATCAAAGCTAAAAATATGGGAAAAAATATTGTAAATACGGCAAAAATGATTGTTGACACTTTATGTTGATAGAAGTATAATAAGTAATGAATAAAAAGAAAAAGAAGATTTTATATGGAGGGACATATGAAAAGGTTAATATCAGTTGTACTCGCATCGGGAATCATCGCTTCGTCTTTGATGCTTTCTGCTTGTAATCAGTCCAATGAAAATTCCAGTGTACCGAATGAATCGGCTGTATCACAGGAAGAAAGTACTGCATCGGAAATCAAAAATGACGGGGAAAGTTCAACCGAAAGTATTGCCGAGATCAGTGTCGAGGAATCTGTTCCCGAAATAACCAGCCAGCAGCTTTCAAAGCTTTCAAAGGAAATTTCGTCCTATCAGAGTGTTCCGGAGTTTACGGGCACTTCGGAAAAAATCAATGCAAGAGAAATAGCAGAAAATAAAAAGATCACCATTGTTCCGGACAATTCCAACAAAACCTATTCTTCACTGGTAATGGGACAAATGAAGAATGCTGCAAATGCAGCAGGCTTTAAAACGATCGATATTAAGGAAACAGACGGCACTATTTCAACCGTCAGTGACGCTCTGAATTCAGCGATCAAGCAAAAGAGCGATATTTCGGTTTTGTTCGGTGATATTAATAAGGATAATTTGGCGACCACCATTGAAACAGTACAGTCAAACGGTATAGAGGTAGTGTCTTCGGGCTGTGCCGGCGTCAAGCAGAACGACCATTTTGTTGACAATACCGTTCCGATCAACTATCAGCTTGCAGGCAAACTGATGGCAGACTGGACACTGGTGAAAAATCAGGGAAAAGTAAATGCTCTTGCGGTCAACAATTCGGATTCTGTTCTTTCCAATACCATATATAATGGTTTTGCGGAGGAGTTTAAACAATATGTTTCTACCGCAACCGGTTATTGTACCACTATCAACGGAACTTCAACGGAAATCAGCAACGGCTTTTCGTCCAAAATCAAGGCAGCACTTACAGAAGACCCGAACATTAACTATATCATTGTTTTTGACGAAACGATGATCAGTGATGCGGTCAGTGCCGTGGGTCAGACCAACAGCAAGGCAAAAGTAATCGCTACGGGCGGTTCCAAGGAAGCGTTTGATATGGCGCAGAGCGGCAACCTTGAAATGCTTGTCGCCCACAGCTATGAATGGGTAGGCTATGCAACCATTGACTATGCTTTAAGAGTAATGTCCGGTTCAAAACTTCCGACAGACCAAAGTGTTCCTTTCAGAATCGTGACAGCGGATATTATCAAAAAGGCGTTGAACGAGGACGATTCGGATGCGGACGGTTTCTATGAGATTTGCTTCGGTGCGGCATTTGTTGACGGATATACAAATCTTTGGAGTCTTGGCGAAGAATAAAATAGACAAAAAACGGAGAGCAGAATTGTTCTCCGTTTTTTGAGTAATTATCACATTATTTATTGACATTATATGCTAAAATGTAATATAATATTGAAAGTATATGAAGCTTAAATTTCCTTAGAGCTTGTTTAAAATCTTAGCACCGCACGGCTTTTTGGCACATTTTTCCGCTAACTGCGTTAAAAAGACTTGCCATACGTCAGTATGCCTGCGCCTTTTTTCCTTGTTATCGAAAAAATGATGCTGCAAAAGTCCGCACGGCACAGATATTAAACAGGCTCTAAAAAAATAATCAATGACAGTATAGGGGGATTATTTATGAAAACTTGTGCATCCTGCGGCGCGTCGCTGCCCGATCAGGCTACTTTCTGTGTTTCCTGCGGCTCAACGGAATTCAGAACGGAAAGTGCGTCAAATTATCATCAGCAGTACAACGATTACGGTGGTCAGCAGTACGGCGGACAATACAATGATTACAACTATAACAATCAGCAGTACAGTGAACAGTATCAGGACAGCTATGATGATCAGCAGTATAGCGGACAATATCAGGATGATTATGATAATCAGCAGTACGGCGGACAATATCAGGATGATTATGATAATCAGCAGTACGGCGGACAAT
>CADCRH010000084.1 GCA_902803805.1 uncultured Ruminococcus sp. | reverse complement strand
GGTTGCTTTCAGTGTAACCGTGCCGCCCTGTTTCAGCGAAGTAGCACTCATTGATGCACCAATACCAAGAGAAGCGGCGTCTGCATTCTTCTGACCGATCGGCATCACCAACAGCAATACCGTCATTATCAGCAATACTGCTGAAGTTCTGAGACCTTTTGGAATCGTTGCAGTCATAACGCACCCTCCCTTTTTCTTGTCAATATTATATAAAAAATATTAACAATGTTTTCTTTTAGTATATTTTACCACTTCGACCGCTTCAATTCAATTGACAATTTACAATAATTTTTCCATATTTTTTATTATTTTATTACAATTAGTATAAAACAATATTTGAAATGATGAATATTCAAAATCAAAACAAACGGCGGTCTGTAGGAACTCACATCCATACAGACCGCCGTTTTTCGGCTGTTTGTTAACTGTTATGATTTCTCCTCACCGAACATATTGAATCGGAAAAGCTTCGATTCATCTTCGGGATTCTGACACTCAATATGAGCGTTGGTGATCTTGCCGCCTTCGATCAGCTTGGTAAGACCGATCAGCTGACAGAGCTTACTTTTAAGATTAAGACGGTCGCCCTCATCGGTTACTAAAAATACATCACCTTCACAGGTGTCGATTACGGAGAGAAATGACTGAACATTAACATTATGAAGTTCGATTGGCATAATAATTACCTCCTATATTTTGATGTTCATTTGGTAAGCCTGATTGCTTACTGACATAATTATAGCACATAAATGATTCTTGTCAATTACTTTTTGGAAAAATAAAATTGTGATTTATTGAACTTTTACAACTAAACAGTTTTATATTTATCTAAAATGCACAATGAAATGTCAGTTACGGAACAACTCCTCATTATCATAAATTCTTCCGTCAGAAATTCTGATACACCGCTGAGCCATCGCTGCAACCTTGTTGTCGTGTGTGATCAGAACAATGGTTGCACCGTCTTTGTGGAGAGATGTCAGAATATCCATTATTTCGCTTCCCGATCTACTGTCAAGATTGCCTGTGGGTTCGTCGGCAAGTATCAGTTTTGGCTTGGCGGCAACCGCCCGTGCAATGGCGACACGCTGCTGCTGACCGCCCGAAAGTTCATTCGGCTTATGCGATATTCTTTCGCCCAGTCCGACCTTTTCCAACGCACTTTGGGCGATCCTACATCTTTCCGACTTGTTAATGCCCCGATATACCAACGGCAGTTCGACGTTTTCCTGCGCGCTCATTGTGGGGATCAGATTAAATCCCTGAAAAATAAATCCTATGATATTATTTCTGACATACGAAAGCTCCCGTTCCTTCATATCGGCAACGGGTATGCCGTCCAGAAAATATTCCCCCTCGGTTGGCGTATCAAGACAGCCAAGAATATTCATCAGCGTTGATTTGCCCGAACCTGACTGACCTATCACCGAAACAAACGAACCCTCACCGACTTTAAAGCATATATTTTTCAATGCTTCCACACAGCCGCTCTTTGTATAATACGTTTTGCCTACATTTGACAAATAAATGACATCATTCATACCATTAACCCCGTTTATATAGCGTTAATAATATTTTGGCACAAATACGTCATTTTATTATTTTTTGTTTGTTTCATAATAATTGCAAAAATCCTTCATACAACATTCTTCGCATTTCGGATTTCTTGCGTCACATACCGCTCTGCCGTGAAGAACCAGCCTATGACAGAAATCGTTTGATTTTTCGGGCGGCAAAAGATTTTTAAGGATCTTTTCGATTTTAACAGGGTCTTTGATCTCGTGAAAACCAAGCCGTGAAGTCAGTCTGATACAATGCGTATCAACAACAACGGCAGGTTTGCCAAAAATATCCCCGACAACTAAATTCGCGGTTTTTCGTCCTACTCCCGGCAGCTTGACAAGCTCCTCTATGGTATCAGGAACAACCCCATTATATTTCTCACAAAGCATTTTGCACATTGCGACTATATCACGCGCTTTCGTTTTATAAAGACCGCAGGAACGTATCAATTCCTCTACGTCGCTGACCTCCGCTTCCGCAAAATCCTTTGCGGTTTCAAATTTCTCAAACAATGCGGGTGTTACCATATTTACTCTTTTATCCGTGCATTGCGCTGCAAGACGTGTTGCAATCAAAAGTTGTAACGGCTCGTCATAAACAAGCGAACAGACCGCTTCTGGATATTCCTTTTCCAGTGCTTCCACCGCTTTCAGCGCCTTTTCCTTATCCGTCATATTTTCACCCTCTTTAAAATCATCGGGATACAGATAAGCTGTACCCCGATTTTTTATCAGAATCATTATTTTTTCTTGGTCGCGATCTCTTCCTGTGCCAGCTTGATAAACTCATCAATCGACATTGAGCCGAGGTCTGCCTGTTTGCGTGAACGAACGGAAACAGTGCCATTTTCCAACTCTTTGCTGCCGATAACTAGCATATACGGAATTTTTTCGAGCTGTGCTTCACGGATCTTATAGCCGATTTTCTCACTTCTTACATCGGTTGTTGCACGAATACCCGCAGCGGTAAGTTTTGCTTCAATTTCCTTTGCCTGCTCTGCAAGATTTTCGCTGAGCGGCAGTACACGAACCTGTTCAGGACTTAACCAGAGAGGCAGCGCACCTGCGAAATGCTCCAGCATATAAGCCAGTGTTCTTTCATAACAGCCGAGTGATGTTCTGTGAATGATATACGGAAGTTTCTTCTGTCCATCTTTGTCGATATAGTACATACCGAATCTTTCCGCAAGAAGCATATCAATCTGAATGGTTACGATAGTGTCCTCTTTGCCGAATACATTCTTGTACTGAATGTCAAGCTTCGGACCATAGAAAGCCGCTTCATCGATACCGACTTCATAGTCAAGACCGATATTATCAAGAATATTTTTCATAATTGCCTGTGCTTCTTCCCACTGCTCGGCAGTACCTTCATATTTATTGTTCGGGTTTTTCGGATCCCACTGTGAGAAACGGAAAGTACAGTCTTCAAGAAGTCCGACCGTATCAAGACAATATTTGGCAAGTTCCAGACAGCCTTTGAATTCTTCTTCCAACTGGTCGGGACGGAGAACATAATGTCCCTCGGAGATCGTGAACTGTCTTACTCTAATCAGACCGTGCATTTCGCCCGACGCTTCGTTTCTGAAAAGGGTGGATGTTTCCGTCAGACGCATCGGAAGGTCACGGTAGGAACGCTGCTTGTTCAGATACACCTGATACTGGAACGGGCAGGTCATCGGACGGAGTGCAAAACATTCCTTTGTTTCGTCATACGGGTCGCCGAGGATAAACATACCATCAAGGTAATGATCCCAGTGCCCCGAAATTTTGTAAAGCTCACGCTTTGCGAACAATGGTGTTTTCGTCAGCAGACAGCCTTTTGACTGCTCAACGTCCTCTACCCATCTTTGCAGTAACTGAACCACTCTTGCACCCTTTGGCAGAAGAACGGGCAAGCCTTGTCCAACATAGTCAACCGTTGTGAAATATTCCAGTTCACGTCCGATTTTGTTATGGTCACGCAGTTTTGCTTCCTCCAGTTTTTTGAGGTGTTCTTCCAACATAGACGCTTTCGGGAACGATACACCGTAAACACGGCAAAGCTGATTGTTTTTGCTGTCACCTCTCCAGTAAGCACCGGTGCAGGCTGTCAGCTTGATTGCCTTGATATTGGCAACAGTCATCAGGTGAGGGCCTGCACAAAGGTCTGTAAACTCCCCTTGCTTATAGAAACTGATCGGCTCGCCCTTATCACTATGCTCTTTACAGAGTTCCACTTTATACGGTTCGTCCATCTCTTCAAGAAGCTTTACCGCTTCATCGGGCTGAAGCTCAAACTTCTCAACCGCAAAACCTTCTTTTACGATTTTCTTCATCTCCGTGGTGATCTTTTCGAGATCTTCGGGAGAGAACGGTTTTTCGACATCAAAATCATAGTAAAATCCGCTGTCGATTGCAGGACCTATCGCAAACTTTGCCTGCGGATAAAGTCTTTTCACCGCCTGTGCAAGAACGTGAGAGCTGGTGTGCCAGAAAGCCTTTTGACCGTCCTTGCTGTCAAATGTCAAAATTTCAAGCTTACAGTCTTTGTCAAGAGCTGTTCTCAAATCACAAAGAACGCCGTCAACGCGACATACACACGCCGATTTGTACAAGCCTGCACCAAGGCTTTTGACAACGTCTGCGGCAGTTGTACCGTTTTCATACTCCTTTATGATGCCGTCTTTCAGTTCAACTTTAATCATTTTGCTAACCTCCATTGATGATTCTGGTCTTTTTTGGTCTTTTTATTGAAATCATTGAAAAAATAAAAGCCTCGTCCCTATCAAAAATAGGGGCGAGGCATACAATGCTCCACGGTTCCACCCTGATTCAACGGCACAAAGCCGTCACTCAAATGAGAAATTCTCAAAGCCTTTTAACGTTGGCGAAACGTTACGGCTTAAGGAAACATCACTGTATCCGTTCGCCGCACTGCTCCAAGGCGGTACCCAATCAACTCCGCACACGGTAACTTCCAGCCGATGATCACCGCTCTCTGTTTGCTGACATTTTAACGGGTTCCTTTTCAATGCATTTACAATATGATAAACAAATCATAACACTTATTTTTTTGATTGTCAATATATAATTTTTGCATAAAACGCCAACAAAAATCATCTTGAAGAAATGACAGAAGATTTTTCCGATGGTTTGGAGGAAACGGTACCAGAAGCGGTTGAAGCCTGATTTGATACCGCTGTCGATTCGGACACCACTGATTCTGTCACGATACTGGAATCTGCCGTTGCTGCGGAATTGCTTGACGGTTCTTCTGAAACGCTTGTGTAATCCTCCGGAATTTCAAAAATCTCCTCTGTTTCTATTTTATTCGATACCGTTCGGAACTCAAATGTTGTCTGTCCTTTTGCGGTTTTCATCACCTCGGCATATGGAACACCGTCTTTAAAATAATAGGTAACGGTCGCATCTCCCAGAATACTTCCTGAAGCTTCCGAAGTTGTGGTGACTTTGTATTTTTCAAACTGCACATCTTCTTCCTCTGCGTCGGAAGAAACACTGTATTTTGCTGAGCCGGAATCCTCCAGTACTAAATAATCGGTCATACCAAGACAAATATCCGTTGTGTATTGTTCGGCAAAATAAACCTCTCCGTCGGGATACGGCGAAACCGTATAGATACCTGCGGAATCATCAATATCATAACTGTAATTATTCTTTATGACATAGTGACTGTAAGTACTGTCCGATTTGATCATATTCAATCCGGCAAGAGCATTTTCGCTGTCAACCGCTATTATGTAATCATAAATATAAAACTGACTTTCCGCAGTGTCCTCAACCGATTCGTCGGATTCTGTTGATTCTCCGTAAGCTTCAACTGTCATTTTCACATCAACATAATACGTTTTGCTTTTCCAAAGCTTGCCAAAAGAATTTTCAAGCAGATTTCCCGTGACAGGTCTGGATGCTTCGCTTGTTTCCTTTGAGGATTCCTCTTTTGAATTTTCAATATCTGATACCGCAGAGGATTCTTCCTCTTTCTTTTCATTGTCTGACTGAAAGATACTGCATCCCGTAAATGATGCAGCAATAACTGCCGAGAGCAGCAGTACCGAGATTTTTCTCATTGTTGATCTCTCCGTTCCTACTTAGTTAAATCATTTTATCATAAATTGAAAGCCAAGTCAAACCCCACCGAATTCATCATTGGTTTTTCACTTGTTGAAAAACTTTATACAAGTAATCTATTTTGTTGATGTACATTTTATATTATTTGTACTATTGACATTTTTACCATTTTATTGTTTAATAATATTAAGAAATTTGTTACAGCGTACAAAACAAAATGTAAAGGAGTGATAATTATGTTGGAACTGTACGGACGAGGAGTATCAAACGGAATCGCTATCGGCACCGTCGAGTATTATACAAATGCAAGCGACAACGTGCTGAAATATAAAGTTGATGATCCGAAAGCTGAATTGGAACGATACAGAAATGGTTTGCAGCTTGCCAAAATACATCTCCAAAAATTATATGACGAAGCTTGCAATCGTGTCAGTAAAAGTGAATCTGTCATCTTTCAAACGCACATTATGATTCTTGAAGATTCCAAATTTGTTGAAACGGTAGAGGAAATCATCGGTGTTAATAAGCTGAATGCAGAGTATGCCGTTACTTATACAGCAAAAAAACTGGCTGAGGTTTTCAGGGAACTTGACGATGACTATTTGCAGTCACGCTATTCCGATATTCTCGATGCAGGAAACACACTTGTCAAAATACTCCAAAACAAAAAAACACGAAAAACCCCCGATGAGGACAATCCCGTAATTATTGCTGCAAGAGAACTGATGCCGAGCGAAACAATGAGCTTTAAGAAAAATACCGTTCTCGGCTTTATTACCAACATCGGTTCACAGAACTCGCATACATCGATTCTTGCACGTACAATGGGGCTGCCCTCTGTCACACGGATAGAAGCCGCACTTGCGGATTTTGACGGAAAAACGGCAATTATAGACGGTCAGCTCGGAAAAATATTTATTGACCCCGACCAGACTACCATCGCCCTTTATCACGCAAAAAAGGAACGATACAATAAACTTCGCGCCACCTTAAAGCGGCAGATAGGACTACCCTCCGTTACCAAAAACGGGCAGAAAATCATTCTTTCGGCAAATATCGGAATGCTTGACGATATTGAAAGTGCCGTTTCCAACGATGCGGACGCGGTAGGACTTTTCAGAAGCGAATACCTTTTTCTTCACCGCTCGTATTGTCCGAACGAAAGTGAACAGTTGGAAGCTTATAAAACCGTCATCAAAGCCTTTCCGAAATCCAGCGTAACGATCAGAACGGTTGATTTGGGCGCAGATAAGGGCATTGACTACCTTGATATACCTGTAGAAAAAAATCCCGCAATGGGTTTTCGCGGAATCAGAATATGCCTTGCCAATCATCAATTTTTCAAAACACAGCTTCGCGCCTTATACAGAGCGTCTGTTTTCGGCAGATTAAAAATTCTTCTTACGATGATCAACAATGTGGAAGAAATCGAATATGTCAAACGTACCATCAAAGAAGTAAAGCGTGAACTTCGCGCGGAAGGACTTCAATACAACGACAATGTGAAACTCGGCGTAATGATCGAAACTCCTGCCGCAGCAATCATCTCCGATGATATATGTAAAATGGTCGATTTCGTCAGCATAGGCACCAACGACCTGACACAATTCACACTGGCAATAGACCGCGGAAACAATAAGCTTGAGTATTCCTATGAACCATATCATAAGGCAATACTCCGCTTGATCAAGACAGTAAGTGAAAATGCACATAAGTGCGGCATACCTGTTTCCATCTGCGGTGAGCTTGCAGCGGACGTAAAGCTGACACCGTTTTTTCTTGCACTGAAAATAGATGAGCTTTCGATGATTCCGTCAAAAATCCTCAAAGTAAGAGCAAGAGTGCGTGAAACGGATACCAACATTATTCCCGAACAACTGAAAAAACTGTAAAGAACCGAAAAGCGGCCGTATTAATCTTTACGGTCGCTTTCCTTTTGCTTTTTTCGCTGGATCTCAAAGCCGTAGCCGCTGGAATCCCAACTTTCAATATGATAAAATCCATCTTTTTTTGAAAGTCTGTTGACAGGATTGTCAAGACAACATTCAAGAACACTGTCTGCTTTTTTTGGTGAGGGAACAAACACCTTGCCGTTCTTTTTCTGCTCAATCTGTATCAGTTCAAAAAAATCTCTGATGTCCACAGGGTATATATCATTGATCCCATAATAGGCAAACACCTCGACCGCACTTTTGATCAGACTGAAACTTTGCATCAGGCTGTAATCCACCATTGCTTGGGGCGATTTATAAAAATACAGCGCTTCATCAAGATCGATTTTCGCTAATCTGTCATTCATCTTTTCAGCTCCTTCAATGCTTCGTTGATCATTTCCTTTTCTCCTATGACGGCAGCTAGCACGATCGAATAAATCCTCTCCGGATTTTTATGAAAATTCCTTTTTACTGCATTAGCTTCCGACAAATCGGGAACAAAAAGTGTCAGCGCCATAAGGTCACGCATTCCGTCTGTGATCCTGAACGTAACATTATAGCCTCCGCCCTCCGCCTTGCGTATGGAAACAGGGTTTTCACGCTCAACCTTGCGTTTTTCTATAAATTTTGCAGTTGCATTGATCGCCTTTTGTCTTATGGAAAGAGAAAGACTTGTGTGAAGCTGTCTTGAGATCAGACGTCCGTTTTTGGTGATCTGAACTGTTTCCTGCACCTCGTCGGTATATTCGATATTTTCGCATTTGATCAGTTCTGACAATGCCGAAATCGTTTCAAAGTAATTGGCAAGCCCGTTTTCCTGAATCACCGAAATCAGATCCTCTTTCGGAAACGGCTTGTTGATATTGTCAAGCATATAGCATATCAAAATGCCTATATCACTTTTGCTTCTCAGTCCGCCGGGTTCTATGCCGCCGGCAAATGCATCAAAATCCAACTTTTTCCCTCCGTTTAACGGGGCTTAACGCCCTTCAATCATTTTCCTATATTATAGCATAAATTTCATTAAAAAAACAGATTTTTGCCGATACATTATTTTTTGATATTGCTGTCTGTCAACTGATAAAAATTTTTTTGGTTTACCTATCTATTAAAATACGTTAATTATATCTAACTTTTTGTTAAATTTATCTAACTTTTTAGACATACAATACAAAAATTTCTTCTGTCCATCTCCCCAATATTCCAAATTAGTCATCTTAAATTGAGCAGTTGTAATAAAAATTTATAAAATTTTTGTTATTTTATCTTTTTTCATTATAACAAAAGGCTAAAAAATTGCCCGAAATTATGTTAATTTGACAATTGAAATATCAAAATCATAGTGCTAAAATATATAAAAATATTTTATTGTTAATAATATTTTATTGATTATTAACAATAGCAAAAGGGGACTTTTTTATGACTAAGGCAGTCAATCGAAGTACTGAAATATTAATTTTTGTTTTATTCTTTTCGATATTCTTTTTCGTACTGCCAGTCTGTCCAAACAGCGCCGACGCTGCCTCTCTCGGCATCAACGCCTCAATGAGTGCCACCTCTTTGAAACAGGGTGGTACTGTCGCACTGAAAGCAACCGCCAACGGAGGAACTTCCTCCTATCAATATAAATTCGTTTATAAAATCGATAACGGTTCCTGGCAGATCGCCAAGGACTACAGCTCATCAAATACCGCTTCTGTCAAGCTCTCAAGCGGCGGTACCTATACCTTGCGTTCTATCGTAAAAGACAGTAAAAACCTGATGGTTTACTGCGATATGACAGCCAATGTTGCAAAGGTGATTCAGCCAATCGCCAATGATTCCACCATCAGCGCTACCAAAATCAACTACGGCTCGACCATAAAGGTCACAGGCAAGGCGACGGGCGGCGACGGCACGTATTATTATTATGCCTATCAGTATAAAGCGGCTGACGGTTCGTGGGTCACTCCCAAAAGCTGGTCAACACAAACCTCTCTCACGATCAAACTTCCCTCCCCCGGCTACTATGCCGTGAAAGTAACCGTTAAGGATAAGGACAACAGGAGAGCCGAAAAAAGCTTTAACGTTGCTGTTGTCAGCAAAACAGGCAAAACACTTGCCAACAGCTCTGCGGTAAGTGCCACAAAACTTGCTTCTACAGCAAATCTGACGGTAACCGGCAAGGCGACAGGCGGTACACAGCCCTACAAATATTCTTTCTACTACAAGAAAACGGATGTTTCGTCCTGGACAACAGTAAAAACCAATCAGCAAAGCGCCGCTTGCACATTTAAGCTTTCAACCGCAGGATATTATAACGTCAAGTGTGTGGTAACGGATATTGACGGTAAACAAGCAACAAAAACTTTTACTGTTACTTCCACCAAAAATACCGGTTCGGCTCTTGCAAACAGTTCAAAGCTGAATGTCAATACTGCCAATCTGTTTGACCAGAATTCGACCGTGAAAATGCAGGCGACCGCTTCCGGCGGCACACAGCCGTACCAGTACGCTTATTACTACAAAATTGACAACGGCAGTTTTCAGACTGCCAAAACATATTCACAGACAACAGCCTATTCTTTGAAGCTCTCAAAAGCAGGAAAATACACTTTGAGAATCAGTGTCAAGGATGTAACGGGAAAGGTAGTCAATAAAGACTATACAATTGAAAGTGTTCCTACTGTCAGTGCGTCACTGCTTTCCTCAATGACGCCCACAAAACTTACATACGGCTTCGCTGTTACAGTGAATGCGTCAAATTTCGGTTCGGGCGCTAGGTATGCCTTTTACTGCAAAAAATCCACCGATACGCAATGGGAACGGATTCAACCCTACACCGCAAGCAGAACAGTCAGCGTTCGCCCACGCTATCTCGGTCAGTATATCGTCAGGGCATATATTCTGAAAGACGGTAAAATCACAACACAAGATACGGTCATCAATACAGAACTTCCGTCTCAAATCAACAAAGAATTCACCATCCTCAATCAAATCCGCACCGAAAACGGACTTAAAAAGTTTTCGCTTGATAATGATCTTTGTTTCCTTGCAGGCGTAAGAGCCGAAGAACTGACGGCAAAATATTCCCATATTCGTCCCGACGGAACAAGCTGTTTCACCGTATATGACGAATATGGTATCAGCTTCACCACTATTACAGGTGAAAATATCGCAAGCGGTTACTATAGCGCCAATGACGTTGTAAACGCGTGGATGAATTCTTCGGGACACCGTGCCAATATCCTTAACAGCAGATTCACAAAAGTCGGTCTTAGCTTCAACCAAACACAAAACCGCTGGACACAACTATTCTCAGATTAACAATTTTAATTCATAATGCATAATTCATAATTCATAATTGCCTTGCGGGGTAACAGTAAGAAGTTCTGAAGCCGTAAGATATATAAAGATGATTCATTATTCTTTATTTCCTCCCTGTAGGAAACCAAAAATGGTTTCCCTGACAGAAGCAATCCCTACCAGATCATAAGGACATTTTATTCACCTCCT
>CADCRH010000083.1 GCA_902803805.1 uncultured Ruminococcus sp. | reverse complement strand
TAATTCCGCCCAATCTCCCTGTTCCTTATTGGTAAGAAATTCAGAAGATACCTGTGTTGGTGGTGAACTTTTCTTTCTTTCCGTATTAATATCCAATAAATGATTGTCAATCTTTTCAATCAGATGTTCTATTTCCTTAGAATATAACATAAACCCTCCCCAAAAAATCGTTGGACAGTCAATCAGCCGCAGCCCCCGCAGCTTGCACAGCTTCCGGAACACGATGACGGAACATAATCCGCCGTATCGGGATCGCCGCCCTCGGCAGACTGCTGAATAATCGCACTGATCCGTTTTGTAATTGCTTCAAATCCGTCCTTTGCGTCATTATAGTTGATCATTCTTTCGTTGGTCATTATTTTGGCATAAACCGAACGAAATTCCCGGTTCAGCTCTCTGACCTTTTCTGCGTCACGGTCACTTTCCTCTTTGGAAGTTTCCTCATTCAGTTCCACTCTTTTTCTGTTAAACTCATCGATCAGCCGCTGAAGCTCCTCATCTTCGTCCGCTGCCTGCTTTGCAAGCTGAAATTTAAGATACGAATCCTCATTCTGAATCTTTCTTCCAAGCTCTCTTGCCAGTTCGATAATATCCATATGATTGGTTTCCATCTGTCAAATCTCCTTTTCAATCAGTTTTCCTCTTAATATCCAGTTTCTTGCCTGTGTCACCTCGGCGCTCTGGAAAGTACCGATCAGACTGTCACTGCCCTCCATCTCAACAATAATATTGTTTTGCGTTCTTGCGGAAAGAACACCGTTTTTGGTTTTCTCCTCCACCAATACCCGATAGGTCTTTCCTACCATTGACGCACAGCGTTTGGCGGCGATCTCCTCCTGCACTTTCAGAAGCTCCGAAAACCATTTTGATTTTTCTTCATACGGTATCGGGTCCTCTTTCTTGGCGGCAGGTGTTCCCACTCTCGGTGAATAGATAAATGTAAACAATGAAGTAAATTCTACCTCTCGTATCAGATCCAGTGTTTTTTGGAAATCCTCATAGGTTTCTCCCGGAAAACCGACAATGACATCACTCGTAAGACTCAAATCGGGAATTTTGCTTTTGGCATAGTTCACCGTTTCAAGATAACGTTCCACATCATAATGACGGTTCATCTGTTTCAGTATCCTGTCGCTGCCCGACTGAAACGGAAGATGGATATGACTGCTGATCTTCGGACTTTCCGCGATCACATCTATCAGTTCCTTGGAGGCGTCTTTCGGGTGTGAGGTCATAAAACGAAGCCAGAAATCTCCGTCCAGCTCACTGACACTTTTTAAAAGCTGCGCAAAAGTGACGGATTCGTCAAGCCCTTTTCCATAAGAATTCACATTCTGACCAAGCAGAGTAATTTCCTTATAGCCTGCGGCGATCATACTTTTGGCTTCCTCAATCACTGTCAAAGGCTTTCTGCTTCTTTCGCGTCCCCTGACATACGGAACAATGCAGTATGAACAGAAGTTGTCACAGCCGTACATAATGGGCAGCCAACCTTTAAAACTTCCGTCACGATGAATCGGCAGCCCCTCATAAATATTTCCGTCATCCGTGCCTCTTTCGACCAGTCTTTTTCCCGTGGTGACGGAATGATACATCAATTCGGGAAGCTTATGTATCACGTGAGTTCCGAACACAAGACCTACAT
Organism: uncultured Ruminococcus sp.; assembly: GCA_902803805.1. Classification (GTDB taxonomy): domain Bacteria; phylum Bacillota; class Clostridia; order Oscillospirales; family Acutalibacteraceae; genus UBA1213. The sequence continues at coordinate 13,142 of CADCRH010000083.1, read as the reverse complement.
ATGGAAAACTTTTGTATATTTTTTCCGCAATATGCTTTTGCTCCATCATACAGCCGCAAAGACCAATCAAAAGTGACGGTTTTCTTCGTTTCAATGCTTTCAGCGCGCCGACGTTTCCGAACACTCTGTCCTCTGCGTGTTCACGCACCGCACACGTATTAAAAATAATAATATCCGCATCATCGGGTTCGTCAACGAGCGCACAGCCCATTTTTTCAAGCATACCTTTCATCTTTTCGCTGTCTGCCACATTCTGCTGACAACCATAAGTACGAACCATTGCTTTCGGCTGTCGGTTATTGGCACGGACAAACAATATATCTCTGAGAAGCTCCGTATATTCCTCTTGTTTTTCCAGAACCTCCGTCATATCCGTTAATTCCGTCAAAGTCTTTCCCTCCGATTCCAAATTCATAAAATACCGCCCTAATCATACCACACTTTCCCCCCCTAATCAAGTGAATTCATAATTCAATTCATAATGCATAATTGCCCTGCGGGGGTGCGGAAGAAATTATGCAGCCGTCAATATTATCAGGACGATTCATTATTTATTATTCATTATTCATTACTTCTGTCGTAAAGGGTAAAAAATTCCCTGTTTTAAAAATATTTTTTCCGATTCCACTTTCAGAGGTCGAATTTTAAATGATTTGTCGGGATTAGTGAGAGAGGTATTTTCGGCAGGAGATAAAGGGCAGGATTAAAAAGTGTTGATCTATATATAACGGTTTCATATCACTAACTTCAATCAGTTGGTCGTTAAACGACCAACACAGCGACTAACAAAGCAACCGACAAAGCGGCTCAGTCAACAGCCAACATAACAATCAACCGACCGACCACAATAGAACAAGATATATCTATATCCCCTATAGGGATATAGATATATCTGAAAGAAAATAAAAAAGCCGTTTCACTCGCGCGCTTTGAGGCGGCGAGCTTAACGGCGGAAAAAAATTACAGCTGCATAACTTCTTACGGTTCCTCGCAGGACAATTATGAATTATGAATTATAAATTAAGAATTAAATCTTTGAGGTAGGAACGGAAGTCACTGCCGAGAATGGGGTTTTGGAGTGCGATTTCAACGGTAGCTTGGAGAATGCCGAGCTTGTCACCCATATCATAACGCTTGCCGGTAAAGTCAACACCTGTCATTCCGACTGTCTGAGCAAGTGTTTTCATTGCGTCGGTCAACTGGATCTCACCGCCTGCACCCGGCGCAGTATTGTCAAGAATATCGAAAATATCGGGTGTCAAAACACATCTGCCGAGGATGGAATAAAGAGAAAGCACTTCTTCTTTTGTTTTCGGCTTCTCTACCATATCGGTACAGTTGTAAAGGTTCTCTTCAAGGTGATCAACTTTCAGTGAACTGTATTTTGAGATCGCTTCTTCGGGAACGGACTTAATGCCCAACACTGCTTTGCCGTATTTTTCATAGGCTCTGATGAGCTGACCGCAGGCAGGGTCTTCACCAATGATCACGTCATCACCGTAAAGAACCGCAAACGGCTCATCGCCTACAAATGATCTTGCACAGTTAACAGCGTGTCCCAGACCTCTTGTTTCTTTCTGACGTACAAAGTAGATATTGGCAAGCTTGGAAATGCCGACTACCTGATCATAAACATCTTGTTTGCCCGACGCAAGCAGTCTTTCTTCCAGTTCGGGGCTGCGGTCGAAATGATCTTCGATAATGCCCTTTCCTCTGTTGGTGATGATGAGAATATCGGTAATACCCGAATTGACCGCTTCCTCCACGATATACTGAATGGCAGGTTTATCAACGATTGTGAGCATTTCTTTGGGCATTGACTTTGTTGCGGGAAGCACTCTTGTTCCGAGCCCTGCCGCAGGAATGACAGCTTTTCTTACTTTCATAAGTTTTACCTCCGTTTTGGTCGAGTTGTTTTTAAATGAACAGCGCAGAAATCATTAATATCACATAACACACGAATACTACCCACGCCATAGCATTATTAATGCCGCCTGCTTCGGCAATATCCTTTGTGACGTCCTCACCGTCTTTTTTGGATTCTTTTATTCTCTTGATTTTTTTGACTGCATATTGATAATATCCCCTGTTGGCATTCAAGCCGCAGGCAAACATTATGACCCACCCCACAAGATTCAACAGATATGGCAGAAACATCAGAAGAATTTCGTGTGCATAGAGATTTCCTTTTGCCCACGAGATATACTGCTGATAGGTCACATAGTCGTTAGCGCTTGTTGTCAGCGCTTCGGTCGCTCTTTTGAACAAATCGCTTGAGTAATAATAGGAAACATAGGTATCACACAACGATATTAGCACCATAATGATGGAAATGATCGAACCTTTAAGATACTGCTTTCTGTAAAGATACCAGCCGCCGCTGAGAAAAAATGCTGCAAAATTAAAACGGCTCTTTCCCGTTTCCTTGATTTTAGCAAATATCCTCAAATAATACGGCGTATTGACCTGTACATATTTCGCCAGTTCGCCGCCTTTTACACCTTCATCAAATTCCTTATCAGCAAGAACGCCGCCCATCGGGTCAATAAAGACCGAGAACGGACTGGTGAAGCCGGGTGGAATCGAATTTTCGTTCCCGTCATCGTCACCGAATGAAATTTTTGAAGCCATCAAGGTGCCGCAATGTTGGCATATCACTGTACCCTTCGGATTCTCGGAACCGCACAACGGGCATTTTACTGTTTCCTCGTCATCATCGGTCGGTTCTTCATCAACCTTTTTCTCGTCAGGGCAGAAAACCTCTTTCCAAGTCTGTTTGTTCTTGTGAAGTGTCGTATAAATACATTTTCCTCTTTCCTTATAACATTCTCTGTGATAAGGAGCACCGCATTTCGGGCAAACAACAATATCGTCGTCCTGCTGAAATTTTTTTTGGCAGACAGGGCATTCTATTCCCGAAAAATCCATAGTAAAGCCCCCTTTTGATTTAATATGGCTGTTCATCGTGAACTGCCCATTGTTTTGACAAATCCAATGGACTTCCTGCTTCCTCGTCCCTGTTGGCGGACTCCGCAGGCGTAAATTCGGACAGCACCTGCCCTATGCGTTTATTTTACTATAGATTGGATTGTTTTGTCAACCTTAACCCATCGTATAGGAATCCATAAGATCACGATGGTCATTTTTCAAAAAATAACGCAAAAATCCCTGTTCCCACTTTACAAGAGGAAGTTTTTACATTATAATAAGTTAGGTGTCAAGAGCAGGGAGCCGGAAGTGATCTGCTCCGGAAACTCCTTATTTGATGGATTTTTGATTCAGGAGGAAATAATGATTTTATGATACAGTTTGAAGAACTCAAGCTTCAGCTTGAAGCACTGGAACCCGATATTAAAGAGCTGTCAAACGCTCTCGGTCTTGATAAGCTCAAAATGGAAATAGAACAGCTCGAACAAAGAGCCTCTCAGCCCGGCTTCTGGGATGATGTGGAAAACTCACAGAATATTCTCAGAAAAACAGGTGCTCTTAAAAATAAGGTCAATGCATATGATGAATTGACGGCGGCTTATGATGATACACTGGCACTGATCGAGCTTGCCAACGAAGAAGAAGATTTGTCACTTCTGGAAGAAGCGCAGAACGAATTGGATTCCGTGAAAAAGAATCTGGAGGCACAGCGTCTGCAAACACTTCTGACAGGCGAATACGACTCCAAAAATGCAATCCTTACGTTCCACGCAGGCGCAGGCGGCACCGAGGCGCAGGACTGGGCGATGATGCTCTACCGTATGTACTGCCACTGGGCGGATTCTCACGGCTTTACGGTCAAAGAGATCGACTATCTCGACGGTGAAGAAGCAGGTCTGAAAAGTGCCGTGCTTCTGATTGAGGGAGAAAATGCCTACGGCTATTTAAAGAGCGAATCGGGTGTACATCGTTTGGTTCGTGTTTCCCCGTTCGACTCGTCAGGCAGACGTCACACTTCCTTTGCTTCTCTGGAAGTAATGCCGGAGATCGACAATACTATAGAGATCGATATTCGTCCCGAGGACATCAAAATGGACGTTTACCGTGCTAGCGGTGCAGGCGGTCAGAAAGTCAACAAAACTTCCTCTGCCGTTCGTTTGACGCACATTCCGACAGGCATTGTTGTGGCGTGTCAGGTAGAGCGAAGCCAGTACCAGAACCGTGATGTTGCAATGACAATGCTGAAATCCAAGCTTCTTGAGATCAAAGAGCGCGAACATCTGGAAAAAATCGAGGACATCAAGGGCGTACAAAAAGAGATCGCGTGGGGTGCTCAGATCCGTTCCTATGTCTTTATGCCCTACACAATGGTCAAAGACCACCGGACAAGCTACGAAACGGGAAATATCAATGCTGTAATGGACGGCGATCTTGACGGCTTCATCAATGCCTATCTCAAAGCCGCAAGCCTGAATCAGCTCAAAGAAGATTTTTCGGAATAATTTTTATCACTGCACACCAAGCGCATTTCTGTGCTTGGTGTGTTTTCATTATGAAACATACACAAATTTGTACATTTCTTATGTTATAATAGAAACAGTATTTTGAAAGGAAGTGAACGGCTGTGCTTCAAATTTTTGCAGGCAGAAGCGGAAGCGGCAAGACCAAAACATTATTCGATCAGGTTTACCGTGATTCGGAGGAAAAAGAGGTCATTTTGCTAGTTCCCGAACAAAGCTCTTTTCAGAGTGAAAAAAGGATACTTGACACGCTCGGCGCTGCAAAGGCAGCAAACATCACGGTTCTGAGCTTTAAACGCTTATGTTACAGAATTGCGGAAAAGCACGGAGGCAGAAACGGAAAACGAATTGATGACGGTGACAAGGCGGTGTTGATGTCGCTCGCCGCGCAGCAGACCGCCGACAAGCTGACATTATACGGCAACAAAAGTCACCGCACCGATACGGTGGAACTAATGCTCGGCGCCGTCAATGAATATAAAATGTGTTCTGTGGAAGCGGACGACCTTTTCCGGACTGCCGAACAGATAAAAAATGAACGGCTTCGCCAAAAGCTGATCGAAAGTGCCACTGTATATGAAGCATACACGGCAATTCTGGGAAGAACCTACTGCGACCCCGATGATGATCTGACGTATTTATACGACACCTTATGCGAGCACAAAGATTTTCAGGGAAAAACGGTTTATATTGATTCTTTCAACGGATTTTCCGGTCAAGAAACGAAAATTATCGAGTGTATCATCCGTCAGGCAGATTTTGTCGGCATTACGCTGGACTGCGACAAAACCACGGTTCACGATACCGAAAATTCCTTTTTCGCAGAGCCGAATAAAACACGTCTGACGCTGAAAGCGCTTGCGGAAAAACACAATATCGAAATATTACCCGATCGATGGTTCACGGAACAAAAACGCTTTCTGTCACCGTCATTGGCGGCAGTGGAGGAAAGCATTTTCCGATTTGACGGTGACAAATACGAAAATGACGGTTCTGTGATATTGTATGAAGCGGAGGACGAATATGACGAAATCCAGCAGGCCGCACGTGATATATCCCGACTGGTGCGTGAGGAAGGCTGCTGTTACCGTGATATAAACGTGATATGCAGAAACAGCGAGCGTTACGGAAATATGATCGAATCGGAATTTCCGAAATACGAAATCCCCTTCTTTTTGTCCAATCCGATACCGCTGGAAACCAAACCGCTGATCAAATTGATACTGACGGCATTTGACACGGTTCATTCGTCATTTGACACGGAAAAGCTGTTTGCTTTTCTGAAAACAGGTCTGACGGAGCTGGAGCCGAATGAGATCTTTCTGCTGGAAAACTATGCCTATCTGTGGGATATTCGGGGCAAAGCGTGGAAACAGCCCTTTACCCTGAATCCCGACGGCAACACCGAAAAAGAAAATCCCGAAGAACTGGCGCAGTTGGAGGAATATCGTCAACGTGCGATTGCTCCGCTGCAACAATTCTCAGATGAACTGCGAAAAGCGAAAAACGGCGGAGAAATGACCAAAGCGGTCTTTATGCTGTTGAGCAGAATGAACACCGCCGAAAAAATCAAACATCTTGTCGGCTATTTTGACAAGCTCGGTGAGATGAAAGCAAAAGAAGAACAGGCACGAATCTGGGATTTAGTAATGGTACTGTTGGACAAGATGTATCATATTCTTGCGGATATTCCGATGGACAGCCGCCGTTACTGTGATCTGCTGCGGCTGATGATACACAAAAGCCCCGTTTCTGATATTCCGCAGACACTTGACCAAGTGACGATCGGCACGGCAGGAACCATCAGAAGCGAAAATCCCCGTGCAGTATTTGTGATCGGTGCAGCGGAAAACGTTTTCCCTGCCGTTCCGTCAGCCGGCGGCATTTTCAGCGACAGCGAAAGAGAAGAACTGCTCGGAGCGGATCTGCCGCTGTATGACACACTGTATGCGGCTTCCCTCAAAGAAAAATATATTGCTTATTCGGCAGTTTCGGCGCCGAGAGAAAAACTGTTTGTCAGCTTTCCGAAAACCAACATCAAAGACGAGGCAGGCAGCAAGAGTATCATTATTCGCGAACTGGAAGCCATCTTTGACGATCTGGAGATCAGAACGCGTTCCTCGCTTTCGGACAATGACCTGTTCTATACTGCCCGTCAGTCCTTTGAACTGTGTGCGGCACAATGGAACGACAACACACCGCGCTCGGCGGCACTGCGTCAATTCTTTGTATCAAATGACGAATATCACGCCCGTGCCGCTGCCATAGAACGCACGGTTCTTGATCTTCCCTTTGCGATCAACAATCCTGCAACACCGAAAAAGCTTTTCGGCGAACGTCCCGTACTTTCGGCTTCGCAAATAGAATCCTATTCTCTTTGTCCCTTTGCTTATTTTTGCCGGTACGGACTTCACGCCGCACCGCGGAAAAAAGCGGCAATGGATATGAGCCTGTACGGAAGTGTCGTGCATTTTGTTCTTGAAAAAATCCTGACTAACATTGATTTTGCCGAATTCAAAAAAAGCTCACAGGAACAGTTGTCCGAGCTGGTTGAAAAATATTTAGAGGAATATATCGACCTCATCGGCGGTGAGGAACAGCGCACCAGCCGCTTTATGTCACAGTGCCGCGGTATGAAAAAGAATATCGTCACGGTTCTTCGTCAGCTGATAGACGAATTTGAAAACAGCAGCTTTGAACCGACGGATTTTGAGCTGACCATCAATGACAAAGGCGGAGAACTGCCATCCTATGTTCTGGAACTTCCCGACGGCGAAAAAGTATCCGTTGTCGGAAAAATCGACAGGGTGGATACCTTTGTCAAAGGCAATGAAAAATATATCCGAATCATTGACTACAAAACGGGAAGCAAAAAATTCAAGCTTTCCAATGTCCTTTACGGACTGAATGTCCAAATGCTTCTGTACCTTTCGGCGATCAAGAAAAACGGCATTGCCCGATATTCCGAAAACAATGCGAAAACGCTGATTCCGGCAGGTGTTCTGTATATGCCTTCCACACCAAGTAGTGAAACAGGACAGTACCACTCTGACGGACAGACTGATTCTTTGCTGTCCAAACGCAGAAAATCCTTCAAAATGAACGGACTGTTGATCAATGATACATCGATTCTTGCCGCAATGGAAAACAATGTTGCCAGTCTTTATATTCCTGCTTCTCTCAACAAGAACGGTTCCCTTTCAGCGACCTCCAGTGTGGCATCACTGGAAGAATTCGGCAGGATCTTTGCCTATATCGACAAGGAGATCATCAAAATCGCGCGGTCACTCCTCGGCGGCAAAATCGAAAGAATGCCGTCAAAAGGCACCAAAATAGATGCGTGTGCTTACTGTGATTATAAAAACGTATGCGGCTATGAGGACGGAAAATCCTGCCGATCTGTCGAAAACCTCAAAAATGCCGATGTACTGGAAAGAATGAAAGGAGGAAACAACATTGAGTAAATTTTCATTTACACCTGCACAGCAGGACGCGATCGACGCGCTTGGCGGCTCGATCATTGTATCGGCGGCGGCAGGTTCGGGCAAAACAAGAGTTTTAGTGCAGCGTGTCATACAGCGTCTGACCGACCCGGAAAATCCTGTCAGTGCCGACAGACTGCTGATTGTTACTTTCACGAAAGCCGCCGCTGCCGAAATGAAATCCAGAATCACGGCAGCGATCAGTGATATGCTGACGCTGGACCCGAATAATGAGCGCCTGCGCCGTCAGCAGCTGCTTCTTCCCCGTGCGGATATATGCACGATACACAGCTTTTGCAGTAAGCTGTTAAAAGAAAACTTCTTCTCGCTTGACATTAACCGTGATTTCAGAATCGGTACAGAAAGTGAATTATCAGTTATTCGGCACCGGACAATGTCCGACCTGATAGAAGAAAAATATGCTTCCGGGGATGAACGCTTTACTTTGCTGAGTGAACTTCTTTCGGGCACACGTTCCGACAGCGAGCTGGAACACGCACTTCTCACCCTTTACGATAATGCGGCGGCACATCCGTTCCCGTCGGAATGGCTTTCGGAGGCTGCCGGAAATTACGATCCGAATATTCCGCTGACAAAAACAAAATTTGCACTTTTGGCACTGGATAGGTTAGCCTCCTCCATTCGTTTGGCGGAACATCTTCTCGACCGTGCCGATGAGGTCATCAGCGCCAATGTTGCTTTTCAAACGGGCAAGACAACCGCCGCCAATACCAAATACGAATATTTGTGCGGCTTTTTTGAACAGTTGAAAAAAGCTCATAGCAATATGGTTTGGGATAAGATCGCGGAAACGGTGATGTCCTATAACAAAAGAACCTACCGCCGTCCGACAAGCACAAAATTCCCGATCGAGGAATCCGAGCACAGAATTATCAAAAGCTGCTTTGATACCATCGACAACATTGTACTGAAAAGACTGAGCCCTATTTTTGGCATTGATACCCAGACCTACAATGATGACACCAAACAGCTTTATCCTGCGGTATGCTGTATGTGCGAAGTTCTGACAGAATTTGACAGACGTTTTCTGGAAGCAAAAAAAGAGCGCGGTATGCTGGACTTTTCCGACCTCGAACATTTAACACTCCGACTTTTGTACAGCGATACAGAAAACGGGCACGAGATCACACCGTTTGCAAGAGGGCTGTCAAAACAATATGATGAAGTAATGGTGGACGAATATCAGGATACCAATGAGATTCAGGAAAAAATATTCAAGGCTGTTTCACATAACGGAGAGAATCTGTTTGTTGTCGGTGATGTGAAACAAAGTATTTACCGATTCCGTGAAGCCGAGCCGAAAATCTTCATTGACCGCCGTGACAGGTCCACGCTCTACAACCGAAAAAATCCCGTTTTTCCTGCAAAAATTATTCTTGACAAGAATTTCAGGAGCCGTGAGGGAATCATTGACAGTGTGAACTTTGTCTTTCAATGTCTGATGTCTGATGAAGTCGGTGATATTGAGTATAACGAGGAAGAACGGCTGAGTGTCGGTGCGGAATATCCCGAAAATGACGGCTCACCCGAAACAGAAATTCACATCATAGAAAAATCCGCCGGTACAGAGGACGACACAGACTCCGACACCGATACGGAAGATTTGTCAGTCTATGAGCGTGAAGCTTTGTATATTGCACAGCTCATCAAAAAGAAAATCCGCGATCACGAAACCGTTACGGAAAACGGCACCCTGCGACCCATACAATACAACGATTTTTGTATTCTTATGCGCAATCTTTCAAACCACGCACATATTTACTGCGATGTTCTGAACCGCTGCGGTGTGCCTGCCTATACCGATAAACCGTACAGCCTTTTTGAATGTTATGAGATCAATGTGGCGTTGTCTTTTCTCAAAATTATCGACAATCCGCTTCAGGATATACCAATGCTGTCATTTTTGTTAAGTCCTGTCGGCGGCTTTACGGCAGATGATCTGGCATTGCTGAAAACGGATTCGGAGGGGAAATATTTCTACGGCAAAATCATCGCTTACACCAAAAAAGAACAAGCCGAGCCGGTACTCAAAGCAAAATGTGAAGCATTTACCGAGCTGATCACCTACTACAGAAATCTGTCAGTGACGCTCTCAACGGACAGATTATTAAATTCATTCTTTGAACATACGGGATATATCCCCATTATTAGTGCAATGAGCAACGGCGACATCCGAGTACAGAATATCCGTAAGCTGATGAATTTTGTCCGTGAATACGAAAACGGCAACAGCAACGGACTGAACGGCTTTGTGCGACATATTTCTTATCTGGAAGAAAACGGCACGGAGATCAGTGTCGGAGATACCGCGCCCGTCAACTCCGTTAAAATTATGACGATACATCATTCCAAAGGACTGGAATTTCCCGTTTGTATTCTGGCGGCACTTTCGTCAAAGGGCGATACCCGACCGCCTGCCGTTCCCTGTCATAATGTTCTGGGTTTCGGATTTAATGCGATAGACCGTGACAATATGCTGAAATTCAGCACACTGCAAAAGAATATCATTCAACATCAGATCGACAGTGAAACACTGAGCGAAGAAATGCGTGTGCTTTATGTTGCCCTTACCCGTGCCAAAGAAAAAATCGTGCCGATCATCTCTGTCAACTCACGTGCAAAAGACGGCTATGCCAATCTTCTCAATAAGATCGCGCCGTTGGTCAATGTAGAGGACGGCAGAATATCCCCCTACTGCGTCCAGAATGCGTCAACCTTTGCGGAATGGCTTCTGATGTGTGCGTTTGTTCACCCCCGTGTCAAACTGCTTCGTGAGGATTCGGGCATTGACGACATCCTTACCATCCCGACAAAAGCCGATTGGACAGTGATACACAGCTTTGTTGACACCGAACCTCAGAATACGCAGGAAACAGAACAGTTCATCCCTGCCGAACCGGACGAAACCCTTATCAGACTTTTGAAACACCGTTTCTCACAGACGTATCAATATGCCGACAGGATCACGATCCCGACAAAGGTTTCGGCTTCGGCACTCACCCATAACGACCTGCAATTATATCACGTGGCGGAAACACGTCCTGCCTTTATGCAGGAAAGCAATCTAACAGGCTCGGAACGCGGAACGGCAATGCATACGTTTCTGCAATATGTTGACTTTGCTAAAATCACAGACGAATCCGAAAAGCAAAGACTGCTTGACGAGGGCTTTATCACACCGGAACAATGCAGCGCCCTGAGTGCCTCGGACATCAAGCACTTTGCGCAAAGTGACACTTACCGCCATATCATCAATGCCGATAAAGTTCTGAAAGAACACCGCTTCACCGTATCCGTTTCCGCCCGTGAAGCAGACGAAACAAGCTCCTGTACGGACAACATCATTTTACAAGGTGCCATTGACTGTCTGGTGTTTGAACCTGACGGAATCATCATTATCGACTACAAAACCGACCGTGTCAAGGACGTTAACGAATTATCACACCGTTATGCCAAACAGCTTTTACTCTACAAAAAAGCCGCCGAACAACTTTTCCCCCTCCCCGTCAAAAAATGCCTGATCTACTCCCTCCACTGCAACCAACAAGTAGAAATTAATTCATAATTCATAATGCATAATTCATAATTGCCCTGCGGGGAACCGTAAGAAATTCCGAAGCCATAAGTTGTATAAAGATTATTCATTATTCTTTCCGCATATGCACTGAACTTCAAGCATAGTAATGACTAAAGTGTAATGTGTGGAGTGTGAAAGTATGGATTATGTTTCTGCGGTTTTGCTTGGGGCGGCTCTGGCGGCGGACGCTTCGGCGGTATCGGTATCGTTCGGAATGAAGTACAGAAAAAATTGGGGTGGAACCTTAAAAACGGCAGCAGTAACAGCGGCTTGCTTCGGATTTTTTCAGATGATAATGCCCGTTCTCGGCTGGAGTATCGGCAAGGTCGGCAGCAGCGCATTTGAAAGTATTGACCATATCATTGCGTTTATCATACTTTTGATTCTTGGGGTAAAAATGCTGTTTGATGCACGAAATGATGATGAACTTTCTTTACAGTCATTTTCATTGAAGGCGCTTTTGGCTCTTGCTGTAGCGACCAGCATTGACGCGATGGCTTCGGGAATCGTTATTCCTGTATCAGTCGGAGCGGTTACTCCGTTTGATTTGCTGATAACGGTTCTGCTCATTGGTATGATCACATTTCTACTGTCATTCCTGTGTTTTCTTTTTGGAAGCTGTTTCCGATTTTTAAAACCGAAGTATGCCGAAATTCTGGGCGGTCTTATGCTCATTTTGATCGGTATGAAAACGCTGTTGTCGGGTTAATGACGAACACTTTTTTCACCCTCGTATATAATAATACGGGGGTGATTTTTATGATAGCAAGAAAGCACCGAAAAGGCTCACACGTGAAGCGAAAGATACTCATTATTTTCATTACCGTAACGGTTCTGACGGCTGCATTTTTTGAAATACGGCTCAAGCCGATAGCCGCCTCGGTCGCCAAAACGCAGGCACAGACCCTTGCAACAGTACTTATCAATCAAAGCGTCACGGACGTTCTGACCGAAATGAACATAACCGATGAACAGCTTGACACCATCACAAGAACCGCCGATGGAGCCGTCACTTCTATCAGCGGCAACACGGTACTGACCAACAAGCTGAAAAGTGCCATTACGCTTCGTGTGCAGGAAAGCATTATCAACGTACGCGGTTATCGTGTGGAAGTACCTCTCGGCACCATCATCGGCGGCGAGCTGATTAACGGACGAGGCACTGGGATACCGATCTATGTATCACTTTCGGGCACGGTGGAGAGTGATTTTATCAGTGAATTTGAGAGCGGCGGCGTGAACCAGACGATTCACAAGTTATCCGTTGAGGTCAAAGCAAAAATCACCATCATAATGCCCCTATCGACTGCCGAAACCGAAGTAAAAACGACTGTTCCCGTTTCCGAAAACATCATTGTCGGTTCTGTCCCCTCCGGAATGATAATGAGAGATTAATTGATAATTCATAATGCATAATTGCCCTGCGGGGGGTGCGGAAGAGATTGTGCAGCCGAAAGTATGATAAAAAGAAAAGCGTTCTGCCATTTGTTATGCAGGACGCTTTTTGTATTTTATTCTTCGATAACTATTTTATACGGAGTAAGTTGTTTTTCAGTTGTGCCATTACAGATTTGACTAGCCCCATTACGGAAAGAAAGAATCATAAATCATCTT
>CADCRH010000082.1 GCA_902803805.1 uncultured Ruminococcus sp. | reverse complement strand
TTAAAATCTTCCAACAGAATTATAATTGCCCTGCGGTCCCCCACAGAGCAATTATGAATTATGAATTAAATAAGTCCTGCTTCTTCTTGGTTTTTGAGATGTTCGGAGTTGGTTTTTGCGTAGTAGGCAACGGCAGGTTCGTCATCGGTAGCAGCCTTATGGCAGAAATAGTAGTAATCGGTTTCGTCAGGCGATACCGCCGCCAAAATTGCTTCCAGTCCGGGGTTACATATGGGTCCGTTGGGAAGTCCTTTGTATTTGTACGTGCTGAAATTGCTGACATAGGTTTTGCGCAGAGAAGCGGGAACATCATTTTCGGAGCTGTAGGGATAATATACAGTTGAGTCGAGTTGGAGATATTCAAAGCCCGTTTCACCGAATTTGCTCTTTCCGTTTGTTTCAAGCGTTGCAAGACGATTATGAAGAATGGACGAGATAACATACATATCTTCTTTGTTTGCCGCCTCTGCCTGAATCAGTGACGCAAGATTGATCACGTCTTCCATCGACATATTGAGTTTCTTTGCGCGTTCCTCAATGGTAACTTTCTTGTCAAAGCCATCAGCTCTTGACTTGGTAAGATAAAGTTTTCTTCTGTAGTTGGCAAGGAATTTTCTGATAACGGAATCGGTATCTTCACCCACGTAGAAATCGTAGGTATCAGGGAACAGATAACCTTCCAGCTTATAGTAACGCTCGCTTGCATTTTTGATATTTTTGATAAACTCATAGTCCTCATCAAACGTATTGGAATTACACATTTCAAGGAATTCGTCTGCGGAGCAAACCTTACCGGTTTCAAGCAGCTTTGCATAATCCTGAACGGTCATACCTTCGGTGAAACGAAGCGTTACAACGTCGGTTCTGTTCATATCGGACTGCATATAGTTGATGATCGCCTGATAGTCTTTGTCGGTATCAATATCAAAGGTACCGTTGGTAAAACCTGTTGTCGATTTGGTCAGCGTAGCATAAACCTTAAAGAAATTCTCGTTATTGATCACGTGGTTCTTGTAAAGAATACTGGCAATATCGTTGAGTGACGCATCTTTCGGTATGGTGATCGAAACGCTTTTCTTCTCCTCACGTCCGACCGCCAACAGGTCATTCACGCCTATCATAATAAATTGACCAAGCATTATCGAGGAAAAGACGATCATTGTCAGCCATACCACGCGGAATATGACGCGGTTCTTTTTCGCTTTTTGCTTGCGGCGTTTCCTGTCGGCTCTTTGGGCTTTTCTCAGTGCCTTTTTGTCAACGGAAGCTTCATCATCGGAAATCTCACCGCTGAAGCTTTCCAGATCCTGCGTATTGCCGCTTGAAATATCGTCAAAATTCTTCTCCTTATGATGAATATCCATTACAAACTCGACATCATTTGATGTGCTGTCCTCAGACGAACTGCTGATTTCCTTTTCCTCAACATCGTCATCATCAAAGTGCAGTTTAAAGTTTGCTATTTTTTCCTGTCTTTTCTGTTCAAGCTCATCGCTCATAACCGAAAAATCACTCCTTTGTTTTCGATCACCTTTGTGTATCCGTTCGTCTGATATAGTTTTCGGTAACGATCAGATCGACGGGCTTATCATATTTATTTCTTGGAAGACCTTTCCAACGCACACAGTCGGCATAGCATATCCCGACTGTCGTTCCTTCATATTTTGAAAGAAATCTGTCATAATAACCCTTGCCGTATCCGATCCTGTAGCCGGAAACGTCAAATGCCATTCCCGGAACAACACACATACTTTTGGAAAAATCTTCCAGTTTTCTGCAAATATCGGTTTTCGGCTCCAATACCCCAAAGGTACCTTTTTCGAGCATATCAAGAGAATGAATACAATAAAATTCCATTTCTCTTGTGCCGTCTATACACTTCGGAACGGCAACGCTGATGCCGTCCTTCCATGCCCTGCCGATCAGCGCAAATGTATCGACCTCAATATCCTTCGACACATATGTAAGCAGCGTTTTGACTGTCTGGTACTGTCGCAGGCTTATCACGCGGCGGAAAATATCGTTATCGATAATTTTCTTCGTATGGGGCGACATTTTTTTTCGCAGCCCCATATATCTGCTGCGCAGATTGTTTTTCAACACACGAACATCATTTATCGACATTGTATTGAATCCTTTACTTTCTGCGCTTCATCCACGCCCTTGAGAATTTCAAGAAGCTTCAGCGCAAATTCCGAGGAAACACCCATTCCTCTTGCGGTAACGATCATACCGTCACAGGAAACAAAATCATCTAATACCGCTCCTTCCAGTTCACTTTGGAACGACGGGAAAGCAGTCGCTTTTTTTCCCTTTAACAGTCCCATATGACCCAGAATGGACGGTGCGGCACAAATCGCACCGATCAGAAGATTTTTTTCGGCACAGTACGAAACGGCATCAAGCACAGTTCTGCTGGCTTCCAGATTGAGCGTTCCCGGCATACCGCCCGGAAGAACAATCCCCTCCATTCCGTTATAGTCCTTAATGTCGCTGTCGGCAATATCCGCCGCAACGGGAATTTTATGCGAGCCTATGACGGTTTTTCCGCCGATACCGACGGTCACAACATCAACGCCGCCCCTTCTCAAAATATCAACAGGTGTCAGTGCTTCAATTTCCTCAAATCCGTCTGCAAGAAATACATATATCATTGATAACTCTCCTCAGTGATTATTGCGGATCGTATCCGCCGAAAAATAGGATTGCCTACAATATATTAAACCTCAAATTAAGAATAATGTCAACCACTATATTTTTGACAGTGTTTTTTGTTTTAACGAATTTTAATTTTCAATCAATTGTCGTAATTTGTTATTGACAACGAAATAATACAAACTGTTATTTTTTACGTCAAAATTCTACTCAATTCCTCTTTGTGGAAAACTATTCAACGTTTTTAACAAGGTAAAACCATCATTAATTCAACGTTCTCAACCAAGTTTTCAACACTCCCAACCCGATTTCTCAACATTCTCAACCAAGTTTTCAACATTACAGAATGTATAACCGAACGATCCCGATCAATTTTGGAATTATTCATAAACATCGATCTCTCTTTTTTGGTATTTTGACAAGAGCAGCGCTCCGACACTGATGATCAGAATAGTTCCCACAAACGCAAGTGCATAGTAAGAATCATCTCCCGTTTCCGTATTTTCGCTGTCGGAGGTATCAAAAATCAAGTCATCATCCGAAACATCCTCCTGACTTTCCTCCGCCGATGTTTCCACGGATTCTTCCGACTCCTCTGCCGAGGAGCTGTCCTCGGACGATTCCTCATATTCGCCGTCAAAATGCACCTTGATCTCGGTCTGCACGTCGGCTTTCCCCGGCAATATGCTGATGAGATACATTGTCCGGTCGGTTGTATAATTTTCCGGCAGTTCGATAATATCGGCTTCATACATATTGGTCAAAAGTTCGTCAAATGTAACAATTCCGTTTTCATCGGAGATTTTTTCATTTCCCTCCAAAGAAATTTTTACACCGCTCACGGGCTTTTTGTTCTGGTCGGTCAGCTTAAACTCCGCCGAACCATACACTACGGTGTCAACAGTACGTGCATAGGAAGTATTAAATGCATAGTCAACCGTCTTGTATGCGATTTTCAGCGGTGACAGCTTTCCTGCATCGGAAGAAGTGTACAAGCTCAGACGTCCAAGACTGCTGCGAAGCTCCGTAATATCGTAAAGAAACGTAACAGAGCCGTCCGTATTTTGCTTTATATCATCAATATGATACGAATTTTCGGACAGATAGCCTGCTTCTATCAGGCTGTCCAGATTATCGGCATAATCGTATTTTTCCGTTTGACTGTTATATACCGCTGTATAAAGCTGAAAACCTTGCAATGCCGTTTCATCCTCGGCAGTCAGCTCAAGATAGATTTTCCCGTCCTTTTCATAGGTTTTGTGCGACACGTCAACAGGACGGGTATTGTCAATCACAAAACTGAAACTCTGGAATTTTTCTTCGCTCAAATTTCCGTTGAAATCCATTGTTTTGGCACCTATGATATAGATATACTGTCCTTCGGAAAGCGTGGAGAAGAACTCTTTCAAATCGCTGCTGTCACGCACCAACTGTTCATAAGGTCTATGCCCGTCGGAACGAAAGCTGCCTACTGCTCCGTAATTATGCGTAAACAGTATTTTGCCGTCCTTTGCGGAAATCGTTACGGTAAAATCGTATGCATCTCGCAGCATATAAAAGCAGGGAAGGATATAGGCATTTCCGAGATAGGCATTATCCTTGACATTTCGTATCGTATCTTTGCCGATTGATATATTCTCCGTGTATGCCTTGCCTATAAATTGGTTGACACCAAGGCTGTACGGTTTACTTTCAAAATCACTGTCAGAAACGGCACACAGAAAATTATCCAATCCTGTTACCGACTGACGGCTATCATAAACAGTACTGTCAAAAATATCCGGTTCCGACCAATCTCCGCAAAAACCGAGAACAGGTATATTGATTTTTGTTCCGTCGCTTTCTTTCAGGAAAAGATAGCCGTCAACATAAAAACCGTTTTCAAAGAAATTCCGATAGGCAAGCACTGTTGTGGGATCCAATGCAATACTGACAGTAAAGGTTTGCTCGGAATGTGCCGCAACCGTGATAGTATCGGCATTTTTATCATTAACGCTGACTGTCACCGTCAAGCCGTCCGCCAAAGAATACGGAACAAGCGTATTGACAAAGTGTCCGTTTTCAATATCAAACGAATCCGTTTGGATTGAAGCCGCAACACTGTATTGTTTCGGATTGTCCGACAAATTATGGACAATGGCATTAAAGGTATATTCTCCTGAAACACTGTCGCCTATATCCATTTTTGCCAGACCGGTGCTTTCTGCGGTAAGATACGCATTTGACGAGATCGCCCTTTCAAGGTTCACCAGTCCTGCACCGGAAAGACGCGGCGTAGTATATGATCTGTCATCAATCGCCGCTTCTCCGCTCTCATCGGATTCCCCGACAGTATTCATATCGTCTGAAATTTCCGTTGTTTCTTCGGCTTCCTCTGCCGAATCACTGTCGTTTTCGGCATTGTAGCTGTCTGAATCGTCCAAAGAGTCATACGGGAGCACGTCTGCATTTGACATTATTAATGCTTTTATCCTATTATTTCGTTCGGACGGCGCAAGCCCCGAAAGTGCGGAGGAATTTTCGGTATATTGCTTCAAAAGCAGCAATGCCCCTGCCGTGCAGGGAGCTGCCATTGATGTTCCCGATACAATTTGATATTCGTCATTGTCAGCACTTGAAAGAAGATGACCGCCCGGAGCGGTAATATCCGGTTTCAGTTTCAGGTCGGGTGTCACGCCGTAGGAACTGCCTGCGGCGATTTCCGCATTGTTCGATTCCGTGTAAAGATAGCTGTTTTCTTCAGTCAAAAGACTGCCTTGCTCATTCTCCGAGAAGAATTCTGTGTAATCCTTTGACACAAGAGCGGCAGGCAGAACCGCTGACGAAAGTTTTATTGTTTTCTCGTCTGTCAGAATCATCACTCCTACTGCCCCGTTTGCATAAGCATTTTCAATTTGCTGTTCGGGTGTAAGCTCACCCGAATCAAGAATCACAATTTTCCCAAAAACGTCCTTTTCGTCATAGTCGTCCGTGTCACCCTGTGCGCCGAGATAACAATATTCCGTTTCCGAAGTAATATTTTCATTAAAAACAGATTCGGTGTTTTCTGGTTCGGTGTAAATGATTTCTTTTTCCTCTATTTTCATTCTGTAAATCGGGTAAAAGCGATTTTCAGCAGAAGCGGCAGTAAAGCTGCCATCAAGCATACCAAGGTCACTGATGGTACTGTAGTCGATATAGGCAGTATCGAATTGACTGATTTCCGAAACATCACTGCCATTATAGCTGTCGTTTCCTGCGGAGGTAACAAAAGCGATACCTGCTGCGTTCAATTTCTCTATGGTATTTTTGTAAAGTGCCGTACCGTAAATGTTTCTGGCAGAACCAAAACTGCAATTGATCACATCGGCGCCAAGCTTGACGGAATCGTCCAGTGCAGCAAAAACAGCGTCGGTATTGGAAATGATTCCATTTTGGCTTTCTTCGTTTGTCGAAACCTTCATCAGTGCGAGCTGAGCATCATAGGCGACACCCTTAAAGCTGTTACTGCCGTCTTTTCCGTTATTTCCTGCCGCAACACCTGCCACACAGGTTCCGTGACTGTCACCTCCGGAATAAGTTTCGTTATCCTTATCGGCATAGTCATAGGCAAATATGATTTTTCCGCTTTTATAAACATCTTTAAAAGAATAGGATGTATTGATATTGAATTTTGTTGACGCGAATATCAGATTCAAGTCACTTTCGCTATATTTGGATTGGTCGGGCAATGCCGAAAAAGCACTGTGCGAACAGTCAAATTCATCGTCGATCACAGCAATCAGACCGCCGCTTCCCGTGCAGCCGTTCTGATAGGCATAATCGGTATTCATCATACTTTTGAAAGACGCTGACATTGTTTGAACGGTCGCTTGTTTTTCACTGTCATCGTCTTCTTCGCTTTCTTCGTTATTTTCCAAGATTTCGTCGTTTTCATCGCTTTGATCCAATCCGGTTTCTACCGTTTCACTTTCCTCCGACTCGACGGACTCGGTACTGCTTTCCGTTTCATTGCTATTATCTTCACTATCCTTGTCATCCTCGTTGGTATATTGTGTATCATTGCATATGATAACGGATTGAATATCCTTGATCTTTTGAAGCTTTTCATAGCTGCTCAGAGGAGCTTTGACGGAAAATCCGCTAAAAACTGCTGTATAAGTAAAGCTGTCCGTAAAATCCGATTCCGGAAGCATTTTTTGAATGCTCGCCTTTACGACAGCCTGACTTTTTTTCATATTGTCGCTGTACTGCTTTCCTTCGCCGGACATTAAAAGTTCGGCAACATTTTGATACTTGCCGTTCAGTGAGATAAAGCGGTCAAGAAGCGATTCGCCGCTGACGGAAATCACAAACGTAACTGTTCTGTCGGCTGTTACGGGGCTGATCTCCGTTTCTGTTTTTTCGTCGCGGTCATTATCAACAATCACCGAGGACGCTTTATTCAGTTTGTCCGGCTTTTCCTCCTCTTTGCGGAGTGAACGCGCATTAACAATAGGCAAAATCAATACTGCTGCGGTAAGACAAACCGCAAGCACCGCCGAAACGACTCCTTTTTTCATATTACTACTCCCAATTCAATCAATTGTAACTGTCAGTTTAAAACAATTTCCGCTGTTACGGCAAGAATTTCTCTTGTGGCAAAATTTCCGAGAAGATAAAGCGGTGTTGACGAGGGAACCGCACCGCAGGAATAACCCAACTTCTGTGTGATGATCGCCGAACGCATTTCGTGAAAACCGTCCGTTACTATCGCAATATCGCTGTTAAGACCGTTTTCGGCAATGACTTCCTCGCTGAATTTGATATTTTCGTATGTATTTGTCGATTTTTCCTCCATATAGATTCTGGCTTTGTCAATGCCCATCTTTGCAAGTTCGTTATACATACATTGTGCTTCACTGATTTCCTCATTGGCACCCTTGCCGCCCGAAACAACGCATTTTGCATTCGGGTGTTCCGACAAATACGAATAAGCCGCATTGATTCGTTCCTTTAACATTCTGCTTGGGGTGGTTCCTCTGACCTGACAGCCGAGGACTACTACCGTAGAATCCTTTTTTGGTGCTCTGTTTGCGCTGTGAACCATCAGAACAACCACGACCGCCAGATAAAGAACGACAACCGCAACCAGCGCCGCGGCAATTTCAAGAAGAATCCGTGCAGAACGCTTCTTTCTCCATTTCTGTGTCAATGACGAAATTTTATCCCAGAATATCGCCGCTGCACCGACACAGGCAAAAAATACTGTTCCCAAAATGCTTCCGATATTGATGATACTTGAAATGAAATACCAAAATATCATTCCCAAAGAAAGAATGACAGTCAATATGCGTAATGTATTTTTTAATATTTTCATATTATCATTCCCTTTTCCGATTGTAAAAAACGCAGATATACATTATTTATTTTATCACACGAAAAAGTTAACTTCAATGTTAACAATCACCAATAATCGACGATATACAGCCGAAACTTTGAGAAAAATAAAAAGCGAGTATTCGCATACTCGCTCAATAATATGTTTTTAAGAACCCGCAGGGATAATTATGAATTATGCATTATGAATTTAAATTACAAAATCGGCAGGAAGTGCGGTTCACGTTTTTCAAAGACCGTAAAGTGTGTAAATCCGCATTGAAACAGCAGATTCAAACCGTCCTCTATGCCGGAGCCTATATCTCCCCAACGGTGCGCGTCCGAACCGAGAGTGACATACTTTCCTCCCAACTCACGGAAACGGTTGACAATTGTATCATCAGGCAGTGTCTTTCCGATGATTTGACGAAGCCCCGAAGTATTCACTTCCAATGCACGGCGGTTTTCTATCAGCAGGGTCAGTATTTCGTCGATCTTGTCCGCATAATCATCCAAATTGATCTTCAATCCCGAATTGCCGCATATATACCTCAGCGGATACGTCATATGCGAAAGAGAATCAAAATTATTCAGCTTCACCAATTCTAGCATTTCATCAAAATAACGCTCCAAAAGCTTCGGGGCGGTT
Organism: uncultured Ruminococcus sp.; assembly: GCA_902803805.1. Taxonomy (GTDB): domain Bacteria; phylum Bacillota; class Clostridia; order Oscillospirales; family Acutalibacteraceae; genus UBA1213. The sequence continues at coordinate 16,227 of CADCRH010000082.1, read as the reverse complement.
TCCGGGGTGTATTCCAGAAAATAAAAATCCTGCTCCCCCTTTAAATTATGCAGTGAACCGAGTACAAAATCGTACTCGGTCAAAGAAAGGGCATCTTGGGACGCTTGAAGATCCTGTGTCGGCTGACCTAGCTCTATGCCGATATAAACACGAAGCCGACTGTTATATAATGCCCGTGCTTTTGACACTTCAAGAATAGAGGCGGACATTGCATCACGGACATTTTCCTTAAAATATTCGTTGCACTCACAATGATCCGTGACTGTGAGCGAATATAAGCCCATATTTGCCGCTTTCTCACACATCATCACAACGCTGTCGCTTCCATCAAAGGAACATCTGCTATGGGTATGGCTGTCGGATATATATCTGTACTTCATTCTCAAAATCCTTTTTTATGCATCTCAAATTCATCATTCTTACAGTAAAATTATATCATAGCGTCATTTTATTTTAAACCTTAATTCTATTCAGAAAATACCAACATTTTTTTAAACAAATTATCAATAAGTGTTAGAATTAGTCCCACAACTGTACAATCAATGTTGTATCACGAAAAATCTACATTTATATATTGCTTCTCTGTACGCCGAACCTCAAACGGAATATTTCAGACAAGTCAATATAAAATCCTCCAAAGCCCTTGACATTATTGCCCGAAAATAGGATAATTTAGATAATTCCAATTAGGAGGTTTTTATTAATGAATGCTGTAATTACAGTTCTTGGAAAGGACAATGTCGGGATCCTTGCAAAGGTTTCCAACGAATGTGCCGAGGTCGGCGCCAATATCATCGAGGTAACGCAGTCCGTACTTCAGGGAATGTTTGCTATGATTATGTTCGTGGATATATCGAACTGCTCCGTTCCGTTCGCTCAGCTTGTCGATTCCCTCACGGCAAAAGGCGATGAAATGGGCGTTAAAGTCCATATTATGCACGAGGATATTTTCAACGCAATGCACACAATCTGATTTTACCCGAAAAGGACGGTTAACGAATAATGATTAATTCACACGATATTCTTGAAACCATCAATATGATCGACAATGAAAATCTTGATGTCAGAACCATTACAATGGGTATTTCGCTGATCGACTGTATTGATGAGGACATCAACAGGGCGTGTGACAAGGTTTACGACAAGATCTGCCGTTATGCCCAAAACCTTGTCAAAACAGGCGAGGATATCAGCAAGGAATACGGTATCCCGATCATTCATAAGAGAATCGCTGTAACACCCATTGCAATGCTCGCTGCTGCCTGCCCCACCAAAAACCCCGTAAAGTTCGCACAGGCGCTCGATCATGCCGCCGATACTGTCGGCGTTAACTTTGTCGGCGGCTATTCCGCTCTTGTTCACAAGGGCTTTGCTCCCGGCGATTATGCCCTGATTGAAAGTATTCCCGAGGCACTCGACATCACCGAAAAAGTCTGCTCGTCTGTCAATATCGGCAGCACAAAAGCCGGAATCAATATGGACGCGGTGGAAAAAATGGGACGCATCATTCGTCTGACGGCAGAGCGCACGGCAGACCGCGACTGTATCGGCGCGGCAAAGTTAGTGGTATTCTGCAACGCTCCCGAAGATAACCCGTTTATGGCAGGCGCGTTCCACGGTGCAGGCGAACCCGACTGTGTTATCAACGTAGGTGTTTCGGGTCCCGGTGTAGTCAGAGCCGCTCTTGCCAAAGCAGGCGACTGCGACATTACGGAAATTGCGGATATTGTCAAGAAAACCGCATTTAAAATCACACGCACGGGTCAGCTCGTTGCCAAGGAAGCCTCAAAGCGTCTGAGTGTACCGTTCGGTATTGTTGACCTTTCCCTTGCTCCGACACCTGCCATCGGTGATTCCGTTGCTTATATTCTGGAGGAAATGGGACTGGAACAGTGCGGCGCTCACGGAACGACAGCGTGTCTTGCTCTTTTGAATGACGCCGTCAAAAAAGGTGGTGTTATGGCTTCGTCACACGTCGGCGGTCTTTCGGGTGCGTTTATCCCCGTTACAGAGGACGCAGGAATGATCGAAGCGGCAAGAAGCAAAGCACTCACGCTCACCAAGCTTGAAGCAATGACGGCAGTATGTTCCGTTGGTCTTGATATGATCGCGATTCCGGGTGATACTAGCGCGGCTGTCATTTCGGGCATTATTGCAGACGAAGCGGCGATCGGTATGGTCAACTCCAAAACAACGGCAGTTCGTTTGATTCCTGCCATCGGCAAAAAGAGCGGTGAAGAACTGAACTTCGGCGGTCTGCTCGGTCAGGGTCCGATTATGGACATCAACACGAAATCACCCGAAAAATTCATAAGCCGCGGAGGACGTATTCCGGCACCTATGCAGAGTCTGAAAAACTGATACAATAGTAACATTGCCGATATTTTACATATGTATTCATTTAATCACATATGTAAAATATCACATTCCTTTTGCAGATGATTCTATCGTGCAAAAACGTTACTATCGTACAAATTTGGGGTTTATTATCGGCAGTTTTGTCATAAATGTTAAATTTATTACTTTAAAGGTTTAAACATATTGCTTAATTTGTCGATTGTAAAATTTCAAAACTGATAGTATAATAACATCAGAAAGTAGGTGTAGGAAGAATGGGCTTCCCTTTTCTTCTCTATACCTATGTTTTTTATTAAGGAGGTGCAATTCTATGGAGGATATGATTTCCAAGATCGTCGATATGGACAAAAAAGCCCGTGACATTACGGACGAAGCCCAGAAAAGCAAGATCGACTACGAAAATCAGATTATCCGAACCAAAGAGAAAATCAAGAACGATTATCTTGAACGTGCCAAAAAGCGAATCGAGATCAATCGCCAGACCGCCCAAAAAAAAGCCGAGGAACAGCTACAGTTACTCGAAGAGAAAAACGAGGCGATCATCGAGAATCTCGATAAAACCTATTCCGAGAATTGTGACAATTGGGTCAACACCATTGTTGACCGTGTTATCAATCAGTAACACAAAACCATCATTTTCGGAAAGGAAGGGTGTAATATGCCGTCAACAAAGGCATCAAACGCAATTCTTGCAAAGGCGCGCGCTATGTACGGAAAATGCCTGACCGACAGCGATTATCAGCAGCTTCTGGACTGTAAAACCGTTTCCGAGGTGGCAGCCTACCTCAAAACACGCACCAATTACGGCTCCGCTCTGACAGGAATGAACGAAAACGACGCCCACAGAGGACAATTGGAACCCCTGCTTCGGCAAAATATTTACTACGATGTTTCGGCATTGTCAAGATATGCCGCGGAAACCTCGCTAGCGTTCTCCGAATTCATTGTGGGCAATATGGAAGTCCAGCAGATCATTCGCTGTCTTACGCTTGTCAATATCGGCAGACCAGACGAATATGTCTATTCTATGCCGCTGTCGCTGGACAATTTCTCCAAGATCAGTCTGAAAGCACTGACAAGTGTACGCACCTACGATGATATTCTGGAGGTGTTAAAGAGCAGCAAGTATTTTCCGGCTTTACAGAAATTCCGTCCCAAGAACGGCGAGCGTATCCGCATTGCTGAACTGGAGTTGGAGCTGAATAACCGAAATTACGCAGCGGTCATTGACACCATCAACAAATCGGATAACGGCAAGGACAAGCAGGAGTTGAACGATCTGTTCAACGCCATACTGGACTTTAACAACATTGCAAGAATCATCAGACTGAAAAAATACTACAAATTTCCCGCCGAAAAAATCAAACCCCTTCTTATCCCCTACGGCAAACTCAAGCCCAAGACGATAGAGGAGTTCTGTGAGGCGGAAAGCGTCAGGGAGGTCTTTGAACTTTCCCGTTCGACCTACCTGGGCAAGCTTATGTCAAAGCTTCAATACAATGACCAGACACAGATAACCGACGTGCTTTTAAGTATGTTCTGCAAGCATCATCTGAGATTGTCGCCAAACCCGACGATCGTAATGATTTCTTATGTTTATTTGAAAGAAATCGAGCTTCGCAACATTGTCAACATCATTGAAAGCACACGTTACGGTATTTCTGTTGACGAGAAGAAAAAACTTCTTGTCAGATAAACAATGAAGGAGGTGAGCCTGTGTCTGTAAAGCCTGTCAAGGCCATCAGTATAATCGGAATGATGTCCGAGCTGGAAAAGGTCATTAAATTCTGCGGTGACTCACAGATGTTCCACCCCGATGAAGCAATGTCATTCTACTCGAACACTCAGAACTTTGTACCGCTGGCGCAAAAAAATCCTTACTCCGCACCGCTTCAAAGCTTTGAAGCCGCCGCCGAGCTTGCCGGTTTCCAACTGGAATACACCAAGCTGAAAAACTTTACGGTATCTCCGAGCGGCATCCTGAAGTATGTCAAATTCTTTGCTTCCAAAACGGAAGAAATGGTGAACCGAAAACTTCGTGCCGAGCAGGAAACAGACAGCTGTGAACGTACCATTCAGCAGGTGGAGCATTTCGTGGGGAGCGATATAGATTTCACCGAAATAATGAAATGCCGGTATATCAATCCGACCTTCGGACGGCTTCCGCTGGAAAGCTATGAAAAGCTGTCAAATTATTCGGATAATCCTTATGTGCTGTTTTTCCCGTGTACCAACGACGAAACGCACTACTGGGGAGCTTACTTTTCCCCTCCCGACCAAAAGAATGAGATCGATAGAATCTTTTCCTCGCTGTATTTTGAAAAGCTAGATATTCCCGAAATTGCGGGAACGCCCGAACACTACAAACAAGAGCTGGAAAAAAAGCTGGCGGAAAAGCAGCAAGAGCTTGAACACTGTAAAAAGCTTATCGACGTCTTTTGGAAAGCGGAAAAAGATAAGTGCCATATGTACTACAGCAAGCTGACAGAGCTGAATTCTTATAATGAAATAAAGCGATATGTTTACAAATACAACAAAAGCTTTATTCTCGTGGGCTGGATCCCTGCGGAAAACGAGGACTTCTTCACAAGACAGCTTGACGGAATCAAAAGTATTGAATATTCGTTAAGTGACGGCAAGGATGAGATCAAACATTCTCCGCCGATCATAATGAAGAATCCGCCGTTTATACGGCTGTATGAATACTATGTCAAAATGTACGGACTTCCCTGCTATAATGAAGTTGACCCGACAGCCGTGGTCGCTCTGACCTATACCCTGTTTTTCGGTATAATGTTCGGTGATGTCGGTCAGGGTCTTATTGTAGCAATTGTCGGTGCTTTGATGTGGAAGCTCAAAAAAATGGAGATCGGACGAATTCTCGTTCCGTGCGGCATTTCGGGTATGATATTCGGATGCATCTACGGCTCGGTATTCGGCTTTGAAGAAGCACTCAACCCCGTTTACAAGGCTCTGTTCGGTCTTGACGAAAAGCCTGTTGACGTGATGGCGAGCGAAACGATCAACGTGATCATCTATGGCTCGGTCGCTATGGGTTTCCTGACGATCGCAGTGATTATGCTCATCAACATATTCTCGTCGATCAAGCGGCGTGACCTTGAAAATGCCCTGTTCGGTGCGAATGGTGTCGCGGGATTTATCTTCTATGTATCACTCGTTGTGGGTATGGTTTGCCAACTGTTCCTCGGCATTGCGCTGATGAACGCCGTTTATGTCATTTGTCTGATCATACTTCCGCTGCTTCTTATCTATCTGCGTGAGCCTCTTGGAGGTCTGGTGGAGCATAAGAAAAACTGGCAGCCCGAAAAATGGGGCGAATATCTGATCCAAAGCTTCTTTGAAGTTTTTGAAATGTGCCTCGGCTATCTGACCAACACAATGTCATTCCTTCGTGTCGGTGCTTATATCCTTGTTCACGCAGGTATGATGATGGTGGTGTTCACGCTTGCCGAAATGGTAGGCGGCGTTGTGGGATACGGTATTATTGTTATCGTCGGCAACGCGATCGTAATGGCACTGGAAGCACTTCTTGTTGCAATACAGGTGCTGCGTCTTGACTACTATGAGATCTTCAGCAGATTCTATATCGGTGAAGGACGTGAATTTACACCTGTCGTTGCACACAGCAACGTAAAAGAATAAGATTACGGGATAATTTAAAAAAATAAAATTTTGGAGGATTTTTATTATGTTAGAATATGTATTAATGCTGGTACCGGTTGTATTTCTTGTTGGTTCTGTTTACTATGCTTATAAGACCGTTTCTCTCGGCAAACATACGAGAAAAAAGGCTGTCACAAGACAGATCGCGGCTTTTGTTCTGGTAGGCGCTGCGTGTGTTCTCGGTTCTCTGACAGCTTTCGCTGCTCCGACCGAAGCTGCCGCTGCTACGGGCGGTGATCTGTCAAAGGGTCTGGGACTTCTTGCGGCTGCTCTTGCAACGGGTATTTCCGGTATCGGCGGCGGTATTGCCGTTGGTAACTCTGCTCCTGCCGCTATCGGTGCGACAAGCGAAGACCCCAAGGCTTTCGGTAAGGCTCTGATCTTCGTTGCACTCGGCGAAGGTGTTGCACTTTACGGACTTCTCGTTTCTATCCTTATCATTAATGCACTTTAATCATTAAGGTTGGTGAGCTTATGAAATTCTATTTAATAAGCGATAACGTTGACACGATGATGGGTATGCACCTTGCCGGAATTGACGGAGTTGTTGTTCACGAGGACGAGGAGGTCAGGGATACCCTGAAAAAAGCTATGGATATGGAGGATGTTGCGGTGATACTGATGACGGAGCGCCTTGTGCGTCTTTGTCCCGAACTGGTATATGACCTCAAGCTCAACCGCAAACAGCCCCTGATCGTCGAGATCCCCGACAGACACGGAAACGGACGTGCAAAAGACTCCATTACACGCTATGTCAGGGAGGCAATCGGCGTTAAAATCTGATCGTATCACACCTGCGGAGGTGGCAATATGCCAAACACTGTAAGTAAAACGGATAATTTTCTGAAAGCCATCGAAAAATACGCTGAAGAACAGAAGTCAAAAATCCAATCCGAAGCCGAGGACTTTAAAGACAAAGAGCTTAACAAGGCAGAGGAGGAAGGCTTACGGGAAGCCTATACTTTGATTCAGCGTAAAATGGCACAGGTCAATACAAAAATTTCAAGTGAATTCTCAAAGGCAGAAGGCGAAAGCAAAAAGAAAATTTTCATCAGAAGAAAGGAAATTTTCGACCAGGTGTTTGCAGAGGCAAAGGACAAGCTTATTGCGTTTACCCAAACCGAACAATACCTTTCTTCCCTTGAAAAAAGCGCCAGACTGATTGCGGAGAAGCTTTCTGCCGATGACATTGTTATTCTTGTCAGCGAAAGCGACCTCAATAACAAAAGCGCCGTTAAGATCATTCAAAAAGCTTTCGGCAGAAACTGCGAGATCAAAGGATCCGCCGAAATCGCCATCGGCGGTCTGATGGGACTGAGCCACAAGCTCGGACTTCTTATCGACGAAACGCTTGACACAAAGCTGGAAGAACAGCACGAATGGTTCTACAAAAATTCCGGTTTATACGTAACCGATTAATTCAAAAGATGGGATTGAGTTGAAATGGCAACTAAAGATGTTATTTATGGTATAAACGGTCCTGTTGTTACTGTCAGGAACACAAGAACATTTTCAATGATGGAAATGGTTTATGTCGGCGAGTCCCGTCTTGTAGGCGAAATTATCGGCATTAACGATAAGTTGACCACAATTCAGGTTTACGAAGAAACAACAGGTCTGAAACCGGGCGACCCCGTTTACGGTACGGGAACACCAATGAACGTACTTCTGGGTCCCGGTATTATCGACAATATTTTTGACGGAATCGAACGTCCTTTAAAAGCGATCGAAGAAAAGAGCGGTTCATTTATTTCAAGAGGTGCGTCGGTTTCTTCCCTTGACCTTGACAAATACTGGAATGTCAAAATCAAAGTAAAAGTCGGTGATGAACTGAACAGCGGTGCGATATACGCAACCTGCCGCGAAACGGCAATTATCGAGCACCGCTTTATGGTGCCTCCGACACTGAGCGGCACCGTTACCAAGGTGGAGCCAAACGGCAAATACAGACTGATGGACACGATCGTTACCATCAAGGACGCAAAGGGTGAGGAACACGATTTGACACTTTGTCAGAAGTGGCCTATCAAGACCGCACGTCCGTGTCTGAACCGTCTGCCGGCGACTATTCCGCTGATCACCGGACAGCGTGTCATCGATACAATGTTTCCGATCTCAAAGGGCGGCACGGCAGCGATTCCGGGCGGCTTCGGCACCGGCAAAACAATGACACAGCACCAGTTGGCGAAATGGTGCGATGCCGATATTATCGTATATGTCGGCTGCGGCGAGCGCGGCAACGAAATGAGTCAGGTACTTGACGAGTTCTCGGAGCTGATCGACCCGAAATCGGGACGCCCGATGACCGACCGTACCGTACTGATCGCCAATACGTCCAATATGCCTGTTGCGGCTCGTGAAGCTTCTATTTACACCGGTCTGACACTGGCAGAGTATTACCGCGATATGGGCTATCACGTTGCGATTATGGCGGACTCTACTTCACGTTGGGCGGAGGCGCTCCGTGAAATTTCGGGACGACTGGAGGAAATGCCTGCGGAAGAAGGCTTCCCGGCTTACCTGCCGTCAAGACTTTCACAGTTCTACGAACGTGCCGGCCGTGTTGATACCCTTTGCGGCAGCGAAGGCTCAGTCACGATCATCGGTGCTGTTTCGCCGCAGGGCTCGGACTTCTCCGAACCCGTTACTCAGAACACCAAGCGTTTTACACGCTGCTTCTGGGCGCTTGACAAGTCTCTTGCCTATGCAAGACACTATCCTGCCATCAACTGGATGGACAGCTACAGCGAATATTTTACAGACCTTGACCCGTGGTTCAGAGATAACCTCGGTGAGGACTTCATCAAATACAGAAACAAAGTCACGGCGATTCTCCACGAGGAAAGCACTCTGATGGAAATTGTCAAGCTGATCGGCTCTGACGTACTTCCCGATGAACAGAAACTCGTTATTGAAACCGCAAAGGCAATTCGTGTAGGCTTTTTGCAGCAAAACGCTTTCCACAAGGACGATACTTTCGTACCGCTTGAAAAGCAGAAACTGATGATGAAAGCGATTCTTCATCTTTACGCAAAGGCAAAACACATTATTGCGGCGGCAATTCCGATCTCAAGTATTCTTGAGCTGGGTCTTTTTGAAAGACTGGCAAAGATGAAATATGATATTCCCAACAGCAAGCCTGAAATGTTCGACGAACTGATCGCCGATATTGACACGGCGCTTGCAACACTGACAAACTAAAGGCGGAACAAAACGGGAATGGTTTGATTTCCCGTTCTTTATTTCCGATCCCTAACTATACTAAAGGAAGTGAAATGAATGATTCTGGATTATGTCGGCGTTAAGGAGATCAACGGTTCTCTTGTCGTGCTTGACGATGTTGAAAACGTTTCCAATGAAGAAATGGTTGATATTCGTCTGGACAACGGCACGGTACGCCACGGAAGAATAGTTCAAATAGAGGGCAAGCGTGTTGTTGTTCAGGTTTTTGAGGGCACCAATTCCATTTCTCTTGACAACACAAGAACACGTCTGAAAGCTCACCCGATGGAACTGGCACTGGCTCCCGAAATTATGGGACGTGTGTTTAACGGTGTCGGTACGCCGATCGACGGCTTGGGAGATGTTTATCCTGTCAAGAAAGCCGATGTCAACGGCACGCCGATGAACCCTGTTTCCCGTGTCTATCCGAGAAACTATATCAACACCGGTATTTCAACCATTGATACGCTGATGACACTGATCAGAGGTCAGAAGCTCCCGATCTTCTCCGGTTCGGGTATGAAACACAACGAATTGGCAGTTCAGTTGGTTCGTCAGGCAAAGATCTCCGACGGCGAGGACAACAAATTCGGTATTGTATTTGCAGCGATGGGCGTTAAAAACGACGTTGCGGATTACTTCCGCCGCAGCTTTGACGAAAGCGGCGTTCTGTCAAGGGTTGTAATGTTCCTGAATCTTGCCAACGACCCGATCATCGAGCGTACACTGACTCCCCGCTGTGCTTTGACGGCTGCCGAATATCTGGCGTTTGAGTGCAATATGCACGTTCTTGTTATTATGACGGATATGACATCCTATGCGGAGGCACTCCGTGAGTTCTCATCCTCAAAGGGTGAGATCCCCGGACGTAAGGGCTTCCCCGGTTATCTTTATTCCGACCTTGCTTCACTGTACGAACGTGCCGGAATGATCAAGGGCAGCAAAGGCTCCGTCACACAGATCCCGATCCTGACAATGCCCAACGACGATATTACCCACCCTGTTCCCGACCTTACGGGATATATCACCGAGGGTCAGATCGTTCTTGACCGTCAGTTGGAGGGTCAGGGATTCTATCCGCCTGTATCGGTTCTTCCGTCACTTTCGCGTTTGATGAAAGACGGTATCGGTGAAGGCTATACAAGATTTGACCATCAGCCTCTTGCTAATCAGCTTTTCGCGGCTTATGCGAGAGTGCAGGACGCACGTTCGCTTGCGTCGGTTATCGGTGAAGAAGAACTTTCCCCCGTTGACAAAAAATATATCGAATTCGGCAAGCTGTTTGAACAGTACTTTGTCAGTCAGGGCTACAGCGAAAACCGTACGATTGAACAAAGTCTGAATCTCGGCTGGAAGCTTCTTTCGACGCTGCCGAGAACCGAGCTTGACCGTGTTGATGATGAGCTTCTTGATCAGTTCTATATTACTGACCCCGAACAGCTCGGTTTTAACAGCTTCGGTGAATCCTCGGACAAGGACAGCGGCAACTGACATATGATTTCTCCCGACGGAGGTGAAAAATAAATGGCTGTTCAGGCTGTACCGACAAAAGGTAATCTTATCACATCAAAAAAGTCGCTGGCACTGGCAAAAACAGGCTATGAGCTGTTGGACAAAAAGCGCAACATTCTTGTCAGGGAAATGATGACACTGATCGACAAGGCATCGGAAATTCAGGACAAGATCGATACCACCTACAGTAAAGCCTATCTTGCGCTGCAAAAGGCAAATATCACGCTCGGTTATATTGACGACATTGCCAAATCCGTTCCCGAAGAAAATTCGCTGAAAGTATCTTATCGAAGCGTAATGGGTGTGGAAATCCCGATCGTAACGCTTGATGAAGAACCCGAACCGCAGCTTTACTACGGACTTGACTCCACCAATGAAGCCTTTGACGAAGCCTATATGTGTTTCCACGAGGTAAAGGTTCTCACGGCAGACCTTGCGGAGGTAGAGAACAGTGTGTATCGCCTTGCCGATGCGATCAAGAAAACCCAGAAACGGGCAAATGCCTTGAAAAATATTATGATTCCGCGCTTTGAAGCGACGGTAAAATTTATTACCGACGCACTTGACGAGAAAGACAGAGAAGAATTCTCCCGTATGAAAGTTATCAAAGCACAAAAAGAACGGCAGGAAAAAGAAGCCGTATAATAAAAACAGCGTGTACACGAAAATACGTACACGCTGTTTTTGTTTTTGCAAGCATAATATTACAACTTTTTCAATGCCAAAAGTAGAAAAAAGATGATAGACGAAGATAGAAAAATCGTTTATAATATACTTATCATTAGGGTCACGGGGGCAGTTAAAAATGAAAAAGAAATTTAAAATCTTCAAAGCGTTATCGGTCTTGTGTTTTTCGGTATCTGTCTTTCTGATGTGTTCACTGCCTGTAAGCGCAAAAATACGTCACCATTTTCATCATTCTTCGAGCGGAATAACATCGAACTTAATGCCCAAACAAACACAATGGTTTGTTATTATCTTTGTGATCGTCTTTGTGGGAATTTCGATAATGATGCTTGCTGCAAACAAAAAAGGAAAAGCATTTCTACCGTCAACATTTGTTCCCACAGATTATTCGCAAAGAATTACGGCAAAAATTCGTGAACACGATGCAGCTTTTGATTCCGCAGAATTATATCAGTACAGCGAAAATGTTTTCAGGAGCATTTTGAATGCTTCTTCCAACAGCGACTATGAAGTACTGAGAAATATAGAGGACGGGGAACTTTTCATTAAGCATTGTGCGCAAATCAAAAATCTGGAACGCAGAATGAAACACGAAATGTTTAAAGATATATCGGTCAGCGATTACACAATGCCCGAATACAGGATCAATGCCGACACTGAACAACTAAGTGTGTATCTCAGCGGCGTGATGAAAAACTATATTGTCCATTCCAAAAAAATGAACCTTGTTTTGGGCAGCAAAAGTCAGGCTGTCGGCTTTAAATATATTCTTACATTTACAAGAAGCAAATATTCTGTTTCGTTCCGCTCCGATATTGTAAGATGTCCGAGCTGCGGCGAAACTGTTGATCCGAATGTTTCACGCTGTCCCCTCTGCGGAACCTTTGCTCCGCTCAACAACAACGGCTGGACTTTGACAGGATTGGAACGGCTGAAAGCTGACAGCAAGAAAATCCCCAACGGCGGCATTATTATTGAATAACGTTTCATAAAATCCACTTCGGAGGATGAACGCTGAACAGAAGCAGCATAAAAAACAATAGCACAAACGACACCATCAGCGGCAAAAATAACCACTCGTATTTTTTGTTGCTGTTATATAGTTGGTAGGAAAAGCATTCCGACAGCAGCAGCATTAAACATACCATCACATATCGGTAATTTGCGAGCGGCAGAAAGGTCAGAATCAAAAATGCTCCCCACACAAAAACCTGTAGCCCTATGATCTTACTGCATACAAATCTTAACAGTGACGGTCTTAAACAGGAAAGTTCGATGAACACCCACAGGATATACACGATCGCAAACGGCTTCATCCATTCCCACGGCGTTTCCCTGATACCCGAAACCAACAGGCTCCACGCCGCCCCCTCCGAAAGTTCATATGACCATACCAGAACCATTCCGAATCCGAAAATCCCCAATGTACTGACGAACCAAAAATATTGTTTGATAAGTGCTTTCATACCGTCACCCCGAAAATCAAAAATGCCACACCCATTCATACGAACGGATACGGCAAAATATGATTGTATTTGGAATGATGTTTCTTCTCTCGGACATTGGTATTATATCATCAATATGAAGATTGCCGCCAAGGCACCGCCGGCAGCGGAAAGAATCGGTACCAGAAAGGTTTTGACACGATTTTTCTTAATACTGAACGCAGACGGTGCATCCATTTCGTGAAGAATCGCTTTCGCTTCGTTTTCCAGTATGCTTCTTTGTACGGACGCATACTCAGGCTTGATGATCAGAATGGCACGTTCATAGTATTCGCTTCCCGTTTCACTGACCTCAATGATACTGTGATTAATTCCTTTTATCATCATCTGTTCCTCCGATACTTTGATTTTGTAACCGTAGTATTGCCGGTACAGCGGCAGGATAATCACGGCACGAAAATTTGACCGTTTTTTCGGTTAGGGGTAATATTTTCACCTGTATCAACCATTCTCTTGTTAATCGGCAAAATTCACTTGTTTATTTGGATATAATATGCTATAACTGTTTTACATTAACATAACTTTTAAAAAGGAGAATCAATTTTTATGACAATTACAGGGACAAAGGCTTGGCAGTCATATACTGCACTTTGTAAAATGCTCGAACATAACGACATTGACTACGAAAAAGACGACAAAAACCTTTGTGCAAAATGTACCGTTGCAGGAAAGGACACCGATATGAATTTCCTGTTTACGGTTGACGCTTCCAAAATGCTGATCACACTGTATTCGATCGTTCCCATTCAGGTAGAAAAGGAGAATGCAGGCAATCTTGCTCTTGCTCTGTGCGTCATCAACAACAGCCTTTCGGATGGCGCTTTCAGTCTTGACACTAACAATATGCTGATTTACTACAAAATGACATCCAGTTTTTATAACTCAAAAGTGAACCCCTCTATTTATGAATATATGCTTTCCGAAGCTGCCGATGTGATAGACGACTATTTTATCAAAATTAAAAATCTGATGGATCGTTGCGTTACTGCCGATTCCGCGATTCCGCTTTCTTTTGACACAAAATTTTTAGTTCAGCATTAACAGAATCAAATTCAAAATCACAAAATCGAAATTTTCACCGTCAAATTTCGATTTTGTGATTTATTTTATTAACATATCACCAACGATTTCTGACGCATAACCATTCAGATGATAACATACATATAGTCAGTGAATGAAGGAGGCGGTGGAAATGTATCTTATCATCAAGAAAAAAACAATGGCTCTGCTGCTGTCGGCGGTTCTTGTGGTATGTGCGGCGGCATTCGTTGCAACAGGCTACAATAATAATTCCGTGCCTGCCGTAAGCAGCGATGTCAACTGGGGTCTGAGTTTTCAAAGTGAAGGTTCTGCACCTGTTGGAAACGCAAGTGTTGAAGAATTGAAAAAGCTTGATGCATACTATCTCGGTGATACAAGCAAAAAAACCATTTATCTGACCTTTGACGCAGGGTATGAAAACGGCTATACCGAAAAAATTCTTGATACCCTGAAAAAACATAACGTGAAAGCGACCTTCTTTTTAGTCGGCAATTTTATGGAAACCTCCCCCGATTTGGTGAAACGTATGGTATCGGAGGGGCATACGGTAGGCAACCACACCTACACGCATCCCGATATGTCGGCAATCTCCGACGAAAAATCCTTTAAAGAAGAACTGACAAAGTTGGAAAATCTTTACAGCGAAATCACGGGTCAGAAAATGAAAAAGCTGTATCGTCCGCCGCAGGGAAAATTCAGTGAAAGCAATCTGAAAATGGCTCAGAGTATGGGATATAAAACGATTTTCTGGAGTCTTGCCTATGTTGACTGGTACAACGACCAGCAGCCGACCAAAGAAGAAGCCTTTGACAAGCTGATTCCAAGAATCCACAACGGTGCCATTGTTCTGCTTCACAGTACCTCAAAAACCAACTGCGAAATTCTTGATGAACTTTTGACAAAGTGGGAAAATATGGGCTATACCATAGATGAACTGCCGGTTTGATATTGAAAATTTGATATCGATAGGGTAAAATAGAAAATATAATACTAAAATTTAAAGGACGGACTAAAATGGAAAATATCAAATTTGCCGCACCCTGCCTTCTCGGTATTGAGGGCGTTTGTGCGGATGAGCTGAAAAGACTGGATATTCAAAACGTTCAGGCGGAAAACGGACGTGTATTATTTGAGGGCGATTTTACAACACTTGCCCGTGCCAACATCGGCTCTCGCTATGCCGAAAGAATACAGATCTTACTCGGTGAATTTCCCGTGTACAGCTTTGAGGATTTATTCAGAGGTGTTAACAAAATACGCTGGGAGGACTGGATCGGTGAGCGTGACGCATTCCCCGTCAAGGGTCATTGTGTCGGCTCAAAGCTTTCCAGTGTTCCCGACTGTCAGAAAATCATTAAGAAAGCCGCCGCAAAACGTCTCGGCGAAAAATACGGAACAGGCTGGCTGGAAGAAAGCGGCTCGGTTCATCAGATACAATTTCTTATTTTAAAAGACAGGTGCAGTATTATGCTTGATACAACAGGAGCAGGTCTGCACAAAAGAGGCTACCGTGCCAATTCGACAATCGCACCGATCAAAGAAACGCTTGCGGCGGCGATGTCGGATTTGTCGCACGTTCGGCACTACAGTACAGTCATAGACCCATTCTGCGGTTCGGGCACCATTCTGATCGAATCGGCTTTAAAGGCGCTCAATATTGCCCCCGGACTGCGCAGAAAATTTTCGTGTGAGAACTGGGCAGTCGTTCCGGCAAATGCATTTATGACCGAACGTGAACGGGCACAGGATTTGATTCGCCACGACTGCGAATTTCAGGCTTACGGCTATGATATTGACGATGAAGCGGTAGAGCTGACGAAAGAAAATGCCCGAAAAGCAGGTGTTGAAAAACGGATTCACGTTGAAAAGCGTGATATTCGTGACTTTGAGGAATCTTTTGAGCGTGCGGCGGTGATATGCAATCCTCCCTACGGCGAAAGACTGCTTGATATGGAGCAGGCACGGGAGCTGTACAAAACAATGGGCGAAAAATTTCAAAAGCACAATGGCTGGAGCTACAGTGTTATCAGCCCCGACGACAATTTTGAAACTATTTTCGGACGCAGTGCCGACAAACGCAGAAAGTTATATAACGGAATGATCAAATGTCAGCTTTATATGTACTTCAAAAATTAAGGCAACACCGCATATATCGAAAAAATATCGGATTCAAAAGAAAAACACCCGACAAATAAGCCGAGTGTGATAGAGATATCCT
>CADCRH010000081.1 GCA_902803805.1 uncultured Ruminococcus sp. | reverse complement strand
CGATTATATTGAAGCACCCGACTATAAGCTCGATACTGACGCTCTGCTCAGAGATGATATTCTTTTGGAACTTCCGTCAAAGTTCCTCTGTAAGGAATCCTGTAAGGGCTTGTGTCCAAAGTGCGGAAAAAATCTTAATGAGGGCAGCTGTAACTGTGATACACACGAAACAGACCCGCGTTTGGCAGTGCTGAAACAGCTTCTGTCGAAATGATTTTTAGTACTTTATTTCAAGGAGGTCAATGGCAATGGCAGTACCAAAGAGAAAAACTTCTAAAGCAAGAAGAGATAAGAGACGTTCGGCAGTATGGAAGCTTGAGGCTCCGGCACTTTCAAAGTGTCCGAACTGCGGTGAATACAAGCTTGCACACAGAGCTTGCAAGAACTGCGGCGTTTACAACGGCAGAGAAGTAATTGCAAAAGAGGCTTGATTCAGCCTTCTAAAATTTTCTGTGAAAATAAGAGAAGGAGAGATCCTTCTCTTTTTTGTTTTATATAGCGAAAAAAGAGAAACAGAAAGGAGAAATCGTATGGCAAAGCCTGTTGTTGCGATTGTCGGCAGACCGAATGTCGGCAAGTCAACTCTTTTTAATAAGTTGGTCGGTGAGCGCGTCGCCATCGTCAATGATACGCCGGGCGTTACCCGTGACAGAATTTTCGGGGAATGCGAATGGCGCAGCCGTAAGATCACACTTGTCGATACAGGCGGTATCGAACCGTATTCCGATGATATTATTTTAAAACAAATGCGCAGGCAGGCGCAGCTTGCCGTGGAAGCCGCAGATGTGATCATTCTTGTGACTGACCTGACCGGCGGTGTTGTTGCTACCGACCAAGAGGTGGCAATGATGCTCCAGAAAAGCGGCAGACCCGTTGTGCTTTGTGTCAATAAGTGTGACAGGGTAGGCGAACCCGACCCGAATTTTTATGAATTTTATAATCTCGGTCTTGGCGACCCGATACAGGTTTCATCCGTTCACGGACACGGTACGGGTGATCTGCTGGACGCGGTTTTTGAATATCTTCCGCCCGAAAGCGACACCGAGGAGGACGATGATGTTATCAGTGTTGCCATCATCGGCAGACCGAATGCCGGCAAATCCTCACTTGTCAATCAGATAACGGGAGAGGACAGATGTATCGTATCGAATATTGCCGGTACGACCCGTGACAGTATCGACACGCTTTTTGAAAACAAATTCGGAAAGTTCAAGCTGACCGATACGGCAGGGATACGCCGTTACAGCCGTGTTGACGATACGATAGAGAAATACAGCGTTATCCGTGCCAAAATGGCGATAGAGCGCAGCGATGTTTGTTTGATAATGATTGACGCAACAGAGGGATTTGCCGAGCAGGATTCCAAAATTGCGGGACTGGCGCACGAATCAGGCAAGGCGTGTATTATCGTTGTCAATAAATGGGATGCCGTTGAAAAAAATGACAAGACAATGACCGAGTACAGGAAAAAACTGGAAAACGATTTTTCGTTTATGTCTTATGCGCCGATGATTTTTATTTCCGCCAAAACGGGACAGCGTATCGACAGACTGTTTGAACTGATCTTGACCGTTTCGAATTCTGCTTCTATGAGAATCTCCACAGGAATGTTGAATGACCTTCTTGCGGAAGCCGTTGCGAGGGTTCAGCCGCCGACGGACAAGGGCAGAAGGCTCAAAATTCTTTATATGACACAAGCTTCTGTGAAGCCGCCGACATTTGTTTTCTTTGTCAATTCTGCGGAGTTGTTTCATTTTTCCTATCAACGGTATCTGGAAAATCGTATCCGTGAAACCTTCGGTATGCAGGGAACCCCCATCAAATTTATTATTCGGGAACGCGGAGATAAAAAATAAGAGGTGTTTTGGATTGAATGAAATAATAACCTTTTTTACCGGATATTGGCTTCAAATCCTTATTTCGGTTGCGTCTGCTTATTTGATAAGCAGTGTGAATACGTCCATTATTGTGACCCGTATTGTGCTTCACAAGGATATACGGACACTCGGCAGCGGTAACGCAGGCTTTACCAATGTGCTGAGATGTGTCGGAAAAGCGCCTGCGATCATTACGTTTGTCGGTGACTTTTTGAAAGGCGTTGTTTCTGTGGGGATCGCTTATTTGCTGATGTGGGGCGCATCGGATAAAAATGCCGAGCTTTACCGTGCCTATCTGATGTATCTGGCAGGACTGTTTGCTGTGATTGGTCACAGCTTTCCGATCTACTATAAATTCAAAGGCGGAAAGGGTGTTGTGACAACGGCTTCGGTAATGCTGCTGAGCGACTGGAGAGCACTGGTGATCGCATTATTGATTTTTATTATAATGTTTACCATCACCAAAATCATTTCCTTGTGCGCCATCACCAATGCAGCAATCTATCCTATTTCGACGATAACGCTCAAACTGCTCGACTGTAACGGTATTACGACAGGTATTTCGCCGTTTCCGAATGCGACAGTACCGTTTGCCTTTTTTGCCTTTGCGATCGCACTTTTGACAGCCTTGCTGGTCATCGTAAGACATAAAGACAATATCAAACGGCTTTTGGACGGCACCGAAAAGAAGATTACCGCCAAAAAATAAATGAAAAATGGAAAATGAAAAGTAATTTTTCATTTTCCATTTTTCATTTGTATCATATTATGGAATTATCGGTAATTTTTACTTGTAGTATATCAAAAAATATGTTATAGTATAATATACGAAAAATATAATATTTTGAGCAAAATAAAGTTAAGGAGAATAAAAAATGTTGCTCGATATAATCGTCATCGCCATCATCGCACTTTTTGCATTTTCGGGATTTAAACGGGGACTGGTGTACTCAATCATAGGCGTATTCGGCTCGCTGATCGCCGCAGCGCTGTCATCGCTTGCCGCCACATTTTTGTCGCTCTCTATTTACGAAAGCTTTTTTTTGACAAGAATTCAGGAAACAGTTGCAGAAAGTCTTTCTGCCCTGCCGGAAATCAGTTCGGCGTCGCAGAAAGCACAATGCCTTTTTGATTCAATGCCGTCCGTTCTGGTAAATACATTGAATTTAACGGGCATTACGCAGGACAGTTTAACAAACGAGATCAAAACCTCGATGATCCGTGAGGTTCCCGTACTGGTGGAATCACTGGTACGACCGATGATCGTCAGACTGATCACCATTATACTGACAGCAATACTGTTTGTCGTTTTTACATTTTTGATCAAGCTTGCCGCCAACGTTCTGACAAAAACGATTGATATTGCCAAACTCAGCACCGCCAATAAACTTGCGGGTGCGATTTTCGGGCTGGGAGAAGCGGTTGTGTTAATAATGGTTTTCTCTCTGATCCTTTATTTTATTATGATGTTCCTTTCTCCGGAACATTGTATGTCTGTACAAAATATGATAGACAGCTCCTATCTGTACAAGGGCATTTATCAATTCAGTCTTCCCGATGCGATTATTTCGGCATTTACGATCAAATAGAACGCTGTGTCGTATTATTGACGAAAAGGGGTCTTACATTTGGCAGATTTAAAATTATCAATCAAAAAAAACCTTACAATACCAAACTTCCTGTCTTTTATAAGAATCGTTGTGATAGTTCCGCTTATCAGATTTCTGCTTAATGAAAATTATATAGCTGCCGGTTTGACAATGTTGATTTCGGGTGTCAGCGATATGTTTGACGGTCTTATCGCCCGAAAGTTCAATCAGGTCACACAACTCGGAAAAATCCTTGACCCGATAGCGGATAAGCTGACGTTGATCGCAGTGGTAATATGTATCAATATTTTATATCCGTCGGTAACTTTGTTTGTTATCGTGCTGTTCTGCAAAGAGCTTTTAATGCTCTGCGGAGGCTGTCTGCTGTTAAAATTAAAAATCAAGCCGCCAACCGCCAAATGGTACGGAAAAGTTTCTACAGCGATTTTTTACACAGCGGTTGTTACAGTTGTACTGTTAAAGGCTGTGTGGAACATTACTAACAAACCGCTGATCGTGATCCTTTTTTCGATCACCACCATTGCAATGCTTTTTTCGCTTGTTAACTATTCTATTATTTTCTTCAAGCTGATAAAAAATAGGAATAACAAGAAAAATTAAATATTTTATGGACAATTCTATGATAAATATGATATGATATTAAAATCACGGGAATGACAGACAAAGACGCAATAATGAAATTATCATAAAATCGTCTTTGCTGAAAGGAGATACAGAGATACAATGATGTTTTGTTCAAAATGCAATAAAAGACCTGCTGTTGTGTTTGTTTCCAACACAGCCGATGCTTCAAATACCATAGGTTACTGTTTGGTTTGTGCCAAAGAACTGGGCATAAAGCCCGTAACGGATATTATGGATAAAATGGGCATATCCGAGGATGACCTCGATATGATGCAAAGTCAGATGAGCGAACTGATGGAATCGGGATTAATGCCCGACGATGCGGAGGGGATCGATGACGTTGAGGAGGACGAAGATGACGATTTCAGCCGCGGAGGTGCGCCAACATTTCCGCCGTTTTTCAAAAATCTTTTCTCAACGAATAAGCCATCCGATCCGCTTTCCAATGCAAAGTCGGACAGCGCTGAAAAGAATGGCAGAAATAATAAAGCAGAAGCTTCCAAGCGCGAGAAAAAGCGCAAACGCAAACACATTGACGCCTATTGTACCGACCTGACACAAAGAGCAAAAGACGGTGAACTTGACCGTATTGTCGGGCGTGACAAGGAGATAGACCGTGTGATTCAGATTCTGAGCAGACGTACCAAAAACAATCCTTGTCTGATCGGTGAGCCGGGTGTCGGCAAAACTGCTATTGCCGAAGGTCTGGCACTGAAAATTGCCGCAGGAGAGGTGCCTCTCCGACTTCAGAAGAAAGAGATCCAGCTTCTTGACCTTACGGCACTGGTTGCCGGAACGCAGTTCAGAGGTCAGTTTGAGAGCCGTATTAAAGGACTGATCGAAGAAGTCAAAGCCGACGGCAATATCATCTTGTTTATCGACGAGGTACACAGTCTTGTCGGTACGGGTGAATCCGAAGGTTCTATGAATGCCGCCAACATAATGAAGCCTGCACTTTCACGCGGCGAAATTCAGGTCATCGGTGCAACTACCTTTAACGAGTACAGAAAATATATCGAAAAAGACGCCGCTCTGGAGCGCCGTTTCCAGCCCGTTACGGTCGTTGAGCCGTCCATACAGGAAACCATCGACGTGATTCTCGGCATCAAGTCCTATTATGAAGATTACCACAGAGTCACAATGTCCGATGACATTGTCAGAAAAACCGTTGTGCTTTCCGAAAGATACATTACAGACAGATTCCTGCCCGACAAGGCGATCGATCTTCTGGATGAATCCTGCACATACGCGGCTCTCAGAAACAAAGAGCTTGAAAATTTCGACAGGAACAACATAAAGCTTGACGAGCTGAAAGCGCAGGAGGAAGAACTGACAGGCAACGGAGAGCAGATCGATTATGAAAAGCTTGCGACCGTTCGCTACAATGTTGCCAAGTTGGAAAAAGAACTGGAAGAAATTGACGAGGATGCCCTTAGAGCCGCCGTTACCGAGGAGGATATTGCGCACGTGATCGAGCTTTGGACGGGCATACCTGCCTCAAAGGTACAGGAAAATGAGCTTCATAAGCTTGCCGACCTGGAAGAACATCTTTCGGCGAGAGTGATCGGACAGGAGGAAGCCGTGAAAGCGCTTGCGGCTGCCGTAAAGCGCAGCAGGGTTCAGATCAGTCCGCGCAGAAGACCTGCTTCTTTCATCTTTGTAGGACCCACAGGCGTAGGCAAAACGGAACTTGTCAAAGTACTTTCCGAGGATCTGTTCAACACCCCTGAAACGCTGATAAGATTGGATATGTCCGAGTTTATGGAGAAACATTCGGTATCGAAAATTATCGGTTCACCTCCGGGCTATGTCGGCTATGAAGAAGCCGGACAGGTAACGGAAAAGGTGCGCCGCCGTCCGTATTCCGTTCTTTTGTTCGACGAAATAGAAAAGGCTCATCCCGATGTTTTGAATATTCTCCTTCAGATTCTCGATGAGGGCGTACTTACGGACGCACAGGGAAGAAAGGTGAATTTCAGCAATACAGTGATCGTGATGACCTCCAATGCCGGCAGCGAAAGACGGGAGAATGCGCTTGGTTTCGCCAAGACAGAGGCGGACGCGACCAACGAAAAGGTAAGAGCAGCACTGTCCGAATTCCTTCGTCCGGAGTTCCTGAGCCGTCTTGATGAGATCATTGTATTCAGACAGTTGACGGAGGAGGATTTTGTCAAAATTTCCTCGCTGATGCTCGGTGAATATGTGGATTCTCTGAAAGAGAAAGGCATTGCCTTTGCGTTTGATGAAGCCGCACAGAAGCTTCTGGCAAAGAAAGCTTACGGTGGCAAAAGCGGCGCACGTGACCTCAGAAATCTGATCCGCAAGGAAGTAGAGGATAAGATTGCTTCTGCTATCGTTGACAGTATCAGCAATACGATCTCTTCCATCAAAGTGACGGCAGACGAAGAAGAAATCAAGTTGGAAGTGCTGTAAAAATCCCGATCATTGATACCAAAAAAGTTTTTTAAAAATTTTTGAAATTTTTTTCAAAAAACACTTGACAATTCGCGGCGGATATGATAATATAATAACCGTCGCTGATACGCGGGTGTAGTTCAGTGGTAGAACCCCAGCCTTCCAAGCTGGTTGTGTGGGTTCGATTCCCATCACCCGCTCCACT
>CADCRH010000080.1 GCA_902803805.1 uncultured Ruminococcus sp. | reverse complement strand
ATTTTCCGCACAGTGACCGCCATTGGCAGTTCAGGCAGACATTCGGGATTTTGTTTTGAGAGATGATTTTTTCGTATGCAAACGCTTTTAATTCATACCACAGCAGTTTTTCACCGAAACTCAGACCTAAACTTTCCAGACAACGGCGGTCGATTCCGCTGACCTTACTATCCGAATCACAGATTCCGTTAAGATTGTTCGGGCAGTATTCGCAGATGATGTCACAGCCGCTTGTTAAGGTCAGGAGCGGATTTTCACGGTTCAGCATTTCAATTGTTTTTGTCATTGCTTCAACAAATTCGCTGCTGTAGCCGCTGCCGACAAAAAACTGAATACAAAGACTGTGGTGAGGACGAAGCTTAAAGCTTGATGATCTTGTCAAGGCGGTTTACCAGTATCGTTGCACAAACGATTTTTGCAGCGTCAAACAGAAGATAGGGGATGACGCACCACGAAAGAGCGGTCATCAGGTCAATAGCGCCCGTGTTGGCACTGTAAACAACCATAAACCACGCTGTTCCGAACGCATAGCATACCAAAAGTCCGAGAATCATCGAAACGGCAAGCACCCAAAGCTTTCTTCCGAGCTTATCGCACATAAAGCCGACGATCAAAGCGGTAAAGATAAAGCCGATAATATATCCGCCGGTGTTTCCGAAAAGTGCGTCAACGCCTCCCGAAAAACCTGCAAATACAGGAATGCCGACAAGACCCAGCAGTATGTACAAAAGTACGCTGACAGTACCGCGTTTCCAACCCAGCATACCGCCGGCAACAAATACGCCGAGCGTCTGGAGCGTAAACGGAACAGTGGTAGGTACTTGGATCTGGGCACAGACCGTGATCACAGCGGCAAACATTGCAATATAGGCAATATCAAGAATATGGCTGTCGGTACGTCTGTTGGGGGTTTTGGTTTTTTCTTCCTTTTTAATTTCCGTACTGTTCATAATATCATTCCTTTCTGATTACAGGAAATATTATAATACAGCACAAAGCAATTGTCAACCTAAATTTTTAATTATGGTTAACAATTGCTTTTGATTTGAATTGTAAAGAAAAGAACGGTTGCCTTTAAAATGCTTATCTCATTATTTCAGATTCTCCAGAAAATCCCCGATAGCCTTTGCAACTTCATCAGGCTTGTGTTTAAATATGGAATGGTCGCCCGGAATATTGACATAAGTGACATTTCCTAACTTATCAATATAAGTTTGTATATTCTTGTCAAAAAAGGCTTTCATCGCCTCAACAAACCTGTCATCGACAATATCTTCCATCATCACGATTTCAGCGGTGTCTTTGCCTGCCTCTTCTGCAATTTTTTTAGAATAGGCAATTTTTTCAAGGGCATCTTCTACTGTGTATGCTTGCGCATCAATGTACAGCTTGGGGATTTCATTCGGGGTCAGTTGATCGGATGTTTTGCGTACATTATCAAAATAATTGTTTTCCTCCGAACATACCGTCCACGACATCGGACATCTCCGCCAGATCATCAAGGCATAGTCCTTTTGCTCCTGCGTTTGAAGATTCACGACATATTCCGTCGGATCGAAAACGAATCTGTCAATTCCCAATTTTGAGAATACAACGTTCATATACATTCCAAAATCTGCGTGACGGCTGCTCATTTCTTCTGCAAAGTCGTCCAATGATCCGATCTGAGTGGGATCAAGATAAATAACGGCTTTGATCTCATCAGGATAGTTTTGCTGCCAATAAGAGGCATATACCCCTCCCAAGGAATGTGCCATTAAAACATAAGGTGCTTTTACACCGGCATTCACCAAAGCAGTACGATAATCGCTCACGATTTGTTCAACCGTCTGTTCTTCGTGGGTATCGTCACTCAGTCCGTAGCCTGAGCGGTCAACAAATGCAAAACAATATTTATCTTTGAGTTGATCGGTGACCGGTTCCATTTCAACGACATTTGCCATAGAGTTGAGTCCAGCAATGGAAACAACTGTATAGGAAGCATCGGGATTGCCCTTGGTACAAACATTCAGGTTATGCGAACCGACAGAAACCTGATTCACATATCCTGCCTCTTGAAGCTTCTTCCAATCCTCACCATCGCTGATCTTGTCAATCGTAAACATCACACCGACTGTCAATACAAGCAGTATGATCAGCGACAAAAAAACAATTCCGGCTATTTTCAATATTTTACGCACTTTTGATTTCTTTTCCATAGAAAGTTCTCCTTATTGAATGTTTAAAAAATTCCATTCAGCTCAACGATCTTGTTGATCGAAACATCGAAATCACCTCCACAACATTCTGACATATAGATCGGACACTTCATCATTTCAAATTCATCTCTGCTTATGTCACTTGGATAGTTATGCATTTTATTACCTCAATACATTTTTTACTCTATTATACACCTGCTTTGGCTCATTTGACAAGATATTTAACAGGCTCTAAGAGAAAGAAATTGTCCCTATTGCCGAAGCCCATATAATTTGAGGGACTATGATTGGGTAGTGACAGATTTTGAAAGAAGGTAAAAATTATCAGAATGTACATAAACAGTCAGCAATTGAAAAACAAGCAAAAACAACCTCTGCATCGATGCAGAGGTTGTTTTTGCGTTTGTGACAGTTAAGACAATAATTCAGTCTGGCTATAATAAACATTTATCTGTTTTCAGCATTATTCTTCGATTTGAATTTCACGGATTCAAGATAAACTTAATAGTTCTTCCATAAAGGTCACCTCCTGCTACGCTGTCGCCTATATCACTGCCACCCTGAACCGTAGCGGTCGCTCCGCTTAGAGCCTGTTTACTATCTGTGCCGTGCGGTGCTAAGATTTTAAACAGGCTCTTAAACAATGTTATTTACTGTTAAGTTTTCGTGGCATTTTAATGTTGAAAAAGGACTGAAAAGTTACGAATTATTTCTTGACAAATTATATCGTATGCGATATAATTATCTTAGGTGATATAAATGGATGATAAGTATGAAGCACTGCGGCTGAAAAATCAGCTTTGTTTTCCCTTGTATGCGGTATCAAATCTAATAACGAGGAAATATAAGCCGCTGCTTGACAAAATCGACCTTACCTATACACAGTATATTGTTATGATGGTGCTGTGGGAGGAAGCTCCTGTCAATGAGAAGTTCCTTTGTGAAGCCTTGTGCCTTAAAAGCAATACAGTAACGCCTTTGCTTAAAAAGTTAGAAAACAAAGGTTTTATTGTAAAAAGGCGAGCAGCAGAGGATGAGCGTAATCTTGTTATTGATTTGACTGAAAAGGGAAAAGAATTACAGGATAAGGCACTTTGCGTTCCCAAAACGATCGCAAAGGAATTCCATCTGTCGGAGGAAGAAGCAGTTTTTCTATATCAAATACTATACAAAATATTAGATCAAGAAAGGATGAAAAATTATGATGTCATTAGCAGAGAATCACCCTGAACTGTACCGTGTGGAAAAAACACCTATCGGGCAGACAATGCTTATACCGCTGTTTTTAAAGAAATAATACAGGAGGAATTACTATGGCAGCTATTTATGAATTCAAAGCAAAGGATAGAACAGGTGCTGAAATCAGTCTCGTTGACTACGCAGGAAAGGTACTTCTGATCGTCAATACGGCGACTGGCTGCGGCTTTACACCTCACTACGATCCTCTTGAGGCGATGTATAAGGAATTCAAAGATCAGGGCTTTGAGATACTTGATTTTCCATGCAACCAGTTTGCAAATCAGGCACCCGGTTCTGAGGAGGAGATCCATAACTTCTGCACAATGAAATTCGGAACAGAATTTCCGCAGTTTGCAAAGATCAATGTAAATGGTGAGGATGCACACCCCCTTTTTGCTTATCTTGCAACAGAAAAGCCTTTTGAGGGCTTCGGCAAGGGGCTGAAAAATGCCGCCTTGAATAAATTTGCGGATATGAATAACAAAAAATACGGGGACAAAGCATATATCAAATGGAACTTCACAAAGTTCCTCATTGACCGTCAGGGAAATGTTGTGGCAAGATTTGAGCCGACAGTCGATATGAAGGATGTCAGAGCAGCTGTTGCTGAACTACTGGAGAAAAGCTGATGGACGAAAGAATCAAGCGGAACATATCATTTTGAACCCTGTATGGCTATAAAGGCTCCTCACCATCGGCATAGTGTCGGCGGTGAGGAGCCTTGGTCTGTCAATTTCCCGTTCCATCATAGATATGATGCTCAACATATGCCATCATAGTATTGTTTCTCCATGTATGTGCAACGAAAATAAGCATCAGAGTAATTGAAACCAGTATAATATTTTTAATTATAATACCGACATTGATGGCTATTGCAGGTGTTCCCCTGTCATCAGGGGCAAATATCTTTTCAGTCACCCTGCCGTAAACTGCAAATCCGATAAGCAGTACGGCAAAAGATAAAATTAATGAAATCATACTTATTTACCTTAAAAATACATAAGAATAATAAACCGATTAATAGATATTACGTTCATCAATGCAAAAAGCTCCGCCGTATCCGTATTCAGTTACAGCGGAGCTTTACATCACTCAGATCAAGCGGATTTATCGCTTTTGCGTATGATTCTTTGCAGCGAAGGCAATTATACAACCGGATGCGACAATTACAAGCATTATAACAATCGGATATGCATCGCCTGTTAACGGTACATTTGTGTTATCAGCTTTCCTTGTATCATCAGATGTATCTGTGTTGTCAGGCTTGCTTGCATCATAAGAAGTATCCTTATTATCAGGTTTGCTCGTATTATTGGAGATTCCAGTATTGTCCGAATTCTGAGACTCTGAAGTATCGGAAGGCTCTCTCTCTTTCTCAGTATCTGTTACAAAAATACTGATCTCGATTTCTCCGTCGGAGAAAATAAGTCTTAATGTGTTTTCGCCGTCTTCAAGTACTCTGTTTGCAAATTCGCCGGAAAGTGTTACTGTGCCGTTTTCGAGTGTAACACCCTGTGTTTCATTCGTTCCTGCAAGACCACCGCCAATGCGAATAGCAACGGTTTCTGACTCAGAATTGGTTCTGATAACAATGTTGTCGCCGGAGCGATCCCAGTCAATACTTGTATGCTCCGCCATTATTTCCTGTGTTTCATTCGTTCCTGCAAGACCACCGCCAATGCGGATTGCAACTGTTTCTGACTCGGAATTAGTTCTGATAACAATGCTGTCGCCGGAGCGATCCCAGTCGATACTTGTATGCTCTGCCATTATTTCCTTTGGCTCTTCTGCTGTATATGTCAAACCAAAGCCTCTTTCATAAAGCATCGTATCGGTATAGCTATAGCTTTCGTCAAGCTGGGGAATATTGACAGGGAGCTTTGCGGTCGGGGCATCTTCCTCACTGAATATCATATAAAGGGCAGCAGGCATATTTGCTCCGTACTTCTGCATCTCTTTGGTTTTATCCTCCGGGTCAACGGGCATTGATACCGCAAGATATGCAAGCATTATCGCATCGGCTTTCTGGAAACGTGCCACATCATAGGGAAGATTTACGGACATTACAATGAATTTACCACCCCTATTATGAATATCATCACAAATTGCATCAGCCATTCTTGCAATATCTCCCGACAAAGCAGAAGCACCATATATTTCTGACAGGAAGATAACATTGTCGGCACCCTCGGTTTTGGGCATCATATCTTCAAGGGTTTTCTTTCTGTAAGAATATGCTTCCACAACTGCACCCTCCGGCAGCTTTCCGTCCTGTGTAAGCTTTCTGACAGCATAATTCATCGGGATCGTTTCATCATCATAGGGGACAAGAATAACTGTTTTCTGATTCGGTGTAGTGAGCGGAAGCGTATCATCTTCATTTTTTACGAGAGTGATAGCCTTTTTTGTGATCTCCCACTCCTTGTCGTGGTTTTCTTTTGTTCCAATATGGTTTATTGCATATTCCACACGGCTCTCAATATCCGAACCGTCATAGGGTGTCATAAGACCGTTGTTTTCTTTCAGCGTAAGGAT
>CADCRH010000079.1 GCA_902803805.1 uncultured Ruminococcus sp. | reverse complement strand
TTTTCGATCGCCGACGCTGCTGCTTTCGCATTGTCAAAGTTCTCTTTTTTGCGTTCGCTCAAGCTGTATTTCAAAAGGTCAAGTCCTGCCAGTCTGACATTTTCGTCTTTATTCTGCAACATTCTTGTGATACTGACTGCAAGACCTTCATCATCACGCTTTTTAAGAAGTTTTATAACTCCCTCACGTAAATCTGCTTTTTTATATCGTGAAAAACTTTCTATCTTTTCATATTCTTCATCTGTAATATCCCTTTTTTCGAGGATTTTGACTGCCCTGTCCCGTGTCCAGCTTTCCTTGTCGGCAATACAGTTGATCAGTGTTTCCCTTTGCTTATCCGTTTTCGGATCGGAAAGAATCTCTGCTGTGACAGACGCACGGTAATCGGTGCTGATCTCAGTAAGACGTTCACAAATAAAATCTTTTTTATCGTTATCGTCAAGAACGACTGCCATATCTGTCATATAGCTCAAAATTTGGCTTTTGCTGATACTCGCACTGAACCACGGAAAAAGAAGTTCTTTATACTGATACTCCTTTTTCGGCATTGTGTTATAAAGGTTCAGCATTATTGCATAGTGACGTGCGGCAAGCGCTTTGTTGTTGTGAAGTTTTGCCGATTCCGATATCTTTTCACGTCTGTAGCCGCTGCGGGAATTGTAGAGATAATACGGACTGAACATTGCCAGAAGCTGTAGATCTTCGGGATAGTTTTCAATGACTGCCAGCGAGATTTTCTCCGCTACGGCCTGATACTCACTGTTGAGGATAAAATAGCCGATCGTAAGAAGCTGTATTCTGTTGGTCGAGATCGTCAGTTGTTCGGATGTTTCAATGCCGAACAGCTTTTTCAAAAACGACCCTTTGTCCGTACTGATACCTGCGATATTGAGCATAATTTCTTTTGTTTCAAGAAATTCGTAAAAGCCGATCGCCCACAATCCCATATAAATATGAACAGCGTCGGTCGTGTTGATATATTCCAGTGCCTTTTCTCTGTCCTCCAGCACAACGATCATATCATCAAGAATTTTCTGTGCGATACGGTCAGGGTCCTCATATTGACAGATGCCTGTCCACGTTGCGACCGCACGTTTTACGGCAGAAAAACGAATCAGATTTTCGTCTTTGATGGTATGAACGATTTTAATAAATGCCTCCGCCGTACCGCAGTCGGCATTTTCGCATATTGCCTGACGCAGACCCTCGGAAAGTCTTGCTGCAACCAACAGTTTACACATCAAATCGTGAAGCTCGGCATTGCTCGATTGAAACACCGCACGAATCACCGTAATGGTAAGAATGATATGATTGTTTTCGCTTGTTATCATTTCCTTGATGGTGTCGATCACGGCTGTATCGCCTTGATCGATTCTTGCGGCAATCAGATAATCAAAGCTTCTTGAATAGCTGTAACCGTGTTCGTAGTCTTCTTTCAGGCTCTGCCTATCCTCGCTCAGTTCATCACGCAGATAGGCACTGACGTCCTCCCTGCCGCAGCCGAGCGAAGCATAAAGATAATAGGCATAGGCAAGATTGATGGCTTTTTTGATATTGGGGCTGTAGTCGGCTGTACGGAAACTTCTGCGGCTATAGCTTTCGGAGTACTGGAATTTGTTCATCTTGTCGATGATATAATAATAGTCATCAATAAGGTCATTAGGAACAAGCAGCTTGATGACTTCTCCCCATCTTTGACGGACAAGTTTGGAAAGGCACGGAACATATATGTTCGGTATATTGGGCTTGTACTTTTCTTCATAGCTGTATAAGCCGTATGTCATATCATAAATGATATGATTCAGCATTATTTTCTGTTGTTCGGGAAGATTTTTGATTTTTTCGTGGTTCCTGTCAAGAAATTCGCTGTCATATTCGTGACGGAATTTTTTCACTTCTTTTCTGTCCATTGAAAGTTCCTCCTGTTACCACATACGTCCTGCAAGCATTGTCAGCTTGATAAACGTAAATGAATCAATGGTTTGTAAATCGATTTTTTCGTCAAGACTTTCCAGTTTTTTGTCATCGGCAAACAGGACAGCCACTCTGTCTGAAAAAGCTTCCAATGCGTCATCTGTTGCCTTTTGCAGATCGGCTTTGTTTTCGCCGTAAATATTGCCGAACGAAACTTTGCCGCTCTGTGCTTTATCCTCGATCTGCTCACGGGTAAAGACTTTCAAGATCTCGCCGTTTTCCATACGCTCATTATAACTTTCGACACAGTATTTTACGATGTCGGTAAGAAGCGAACGAACACTGTCGGTATCATCGCCGCAGGGTATCGTTACGGTAACGACCTTATTTTTTTTGTTTGCCACCGATTTTACGTTTACTTTGATTTCCGTCATAACGGCTCCCCTTTGTTTTTTGATGTTATCCATATTATATAATAATCACTTTACATATGCAATCATCATTATGACATTTTTTCGTTTTCTTTAGATAAGGGGTATTTCTTGTACAAAAGCATAAAAACCGTCTGCCCAAAATGACAAACGGTTTTTACAGTTTTAACATTCCATATTATGTCAAAAGAATCGAATTTTTCTCTTTGTCCAGAATCAACGCCGTTCCTCTTGGAATGAGATGTCCGTATCCTTTTAAAAGCTTCGTGCCATCAGAAAGACAAATTCCGTTGGAAGAAGTATCATACAAAAGATATTGGTTTTCCACATAATCAAAGGAGATCGTACAATGCAGGCGGCTGATGCTTTGCGAGGAGATCACGATATTGGCTCTTGACGGGTCCCTGCCGATCTTAATTTTTTCGCCTTCGTTCAGGTCGATTTTCATTCCGCTGTGTTCCCCTGCCGTAAAAACAATTTTTACGGGCTGCGGTTCCGGCTGAGAATGAAGCTCCTGTGAATCGGACAAGGACGGATAATACATTGGTTCATAGCGAATCCGGCTGTTGATGGTCAGCGTTCTTGCCGTATCGTCGAAATCGGTGCGGTTGATACATACCAGAACAGAATCGATGATGACCAAAATCATCGTTATGACGGATATGATCCAAAGTTCTGCACCGGATTCGGCGTAAAAAAGCGGATTTTCATTAATGTCGGGAACAATGACAAAATTCATTTCAAGCACGATCGTCACGGTATATATCAGCGATGCCAACACAAACGCATAGCAGGAAAATACCAGCCAACGCTTATGGTTCAGCGACAGAACGATCTGGGCAACGGCACACAAAAACAATACACCGATCAGTATCATCAAATACACCCGTATCTGAATCACCGGATCCGTATTGTAGCCTTTCTCACCGACAACATTGATAAAGCGAAAAATCGGCATATTGTATTCTTCGGAAATGTCGGGCTGTGTCGAATCTTTGACGGCTCTGATCAATATGACCGGCAGAAAAAGCGATGATAAAAAATTCAGTATGCACAGCGGAGTGCTTGCGATCCGCAGAATTTTGTCTATTACCGTTGTCATTTATTTTCCCTCTTGGAAGTCTTCCCAAGAAAAATTTTCTCCGCACAACGGTATGAACAGAAGTGTTGTCTGTCCGATTGTGACCCTATCATAAGCGGTCAGCACTTCATTCTCCAGAACTACTTTATTGTTCAAGTAGAAAAGCTCATGAGAATCGCCCGGCTGAAGAATAAAAAGCTTCTGCTTGGGAACGTATGTAACGATTGCGTGTTTTTCTCTTGAAACAGCCGGATCATCTATCACAATATCCATTGTCAGGGAGCGGCCTATGAAATTGCGGTTTGATTTGATTGGGAAAGAACGTCCCAATTCGGCACCGTCAATGCATACCAGCCAACCGACCGTCGGTTCTCCTTTGCCGCCGGCAAAGGAAGAAACTCTCTGCGTCAGGTTATCGTCTTGAACAGTATCGTACTGCGGCTGCGGCGCCGCAGGAGCGAGTGCCGGAGAAAGCGGTATGGTCGGAGAATTTGCTTCGGAGCTGTTGGACAAACCGCATACCGGACACGAATAATATTTGGAAGCGTCATAAAGATGTTTGTTCGGACAATAAACAAAATTATCACCAAAAGCTTGCTGATGATAGCAGTAGGGACAGGAACTGTACTGTGATATATCAAATTGATGTCCGTTGGGACAAATAACGATATTAGGCATATTAGTCCTCCATTTTCATTAGCCAAGTCTGAATACGTTGTCTTCGTTGCCGATAGAAATTTCCGTATTGGCATTCACTCTGACTTTCTGGTCTTTCGGAAGTTTATTTTTATGATCGACAATAACGCCGTTGGTGGAATAGTTAATGACCTTATAGCAGTTATTGAGCGGGTCATAGATAATTTCGCAGTGTTTGCGGCTGACGGACGGTGCATTGATGACAATATTGGCAAGGTCGGGATTTCTGCCGATAATAATTCTTTCCTCCGGGAAGAAGTTGATGGCAGCACCTGCATATTCGCCTTTGATACCCTCAATATGTCCTACCTGCGCAACCGTTTTGGATTCGTTGCCGCTTAAAACGGTAGTTGGCA
Organism: uncultured Ruminococcus sp.; assembly: GCA_902803805.1. Lineage (GTDB taxonomy): Bacteria > Bacillota > Clostridia > Oscillospirales > Acutalibacteraceae > UBA1213. The sequence continues at coordinate 29,533 of CADCRH010000079.1, read as the reverse complement.
TATCATTGGAATTCGGTACGTTCAAAGGCGTCGCTTCGGGCACCGGTGCAGGATTCTGCGGAAGATCATATACCGGAGTCCGAACAGGGTCGGGAGTCGGTACAGGTGCCTGCGGAGGTGTCGGGAACTGTGTCTGAGGAATCACGGGAATATTATCCGACGGAGCCGGAAAAGGCTGCTGAACGGGAGGCACCGCAACAGGAGAAACAGGAGGCTGATAGAGATGATAGCTGTCGGTCGGTGCTGCCGGTACGGTATTGGCTGCGGATGTGTAGCGAACACCGAGCGCCGAGAACACAAACAGAAGAACGGCAGCGGCTAAGAACAGGATGATACCAACATTCAGGTTATAGGTATAACTGCCAATATTAATCATTGAGGATAATTGCTTCAAAGCGGAAGAATTGCTGATTGCGGAATCCATACCGACAGGAGTACTGCTGCAAAATGCCGAATAAATCACAAAGAACAGCCCTGCCGCCGAACCGCAGGTCACAAAACCCGATACCAAACCAGCAACTCTCAGGGATTTTTTATACGGAAGAAGAACAAACAAAAGTGTCAGAAGCATACCAACAGCGCACAACGCAGCGGTTATCAGGGTAAGAAGCGCAGTAGTACTGCTCATTCCGGGTTCTTTTGAACAAAATGTTTTCAATGCGGCGTTATTGTCGATATCAATAAGTATTTGCTCCGCTTCCTTGATCTTTTCATCGTAGGGTGTCGGATCGGAAGCATATTTTTTACTGCTTTCATATCCGGATATTTTTTGCTTGACCTCTATCTTAATGACATCATAAAGTGTCAAATTTGATGAATCGTTGCTTTGTACGACTTCCGGATAGTATTTGGCAGCAAAATCCTCTAACGATAAGGTTTCGATGTCATTGACCCAATCGGAACCCGAAACAGAAGAAATACTTCCGATGACGATTTCACCGACAGAGTATGGACCGAGTCCGATATGCGTGGAGATCTTATCGCTTTCCGTCAATGTTGACTCATATTGATAGACCAGATCTGCCAAAGAGGATTCTATCGCCGGGATAAATACGGCAACGATCATTAAAACTGCCATCAGCGCCACACCGACTTTTGCGATGATATTTCTGGCTTTTGAGATCGGAAGCGGTCTCGTCGGCGGTGCATAAGGCTGTACAGGCGGCTGCATTTGATATTGATTATACGGATTATTCATTATTGTTACTCCTTATTTTTTGTTTAGATCTTCCCAAGAGAACTTCGGACCGCAGAGCGGGAAAAACATCAGTTTGGTGGTTCCTATCAGAAGAATATCATAGGCTTTGATCGGCTCGTTTTTCAGAACAACATTATCGTTGATATAGAACAGCTCACGGGATTCTCCCGGCTGTGCGAAAAATACTCTTGAATGAGGTTCATAGATAATGATAGCGTGTTTATTGCGCGACACGGAACGGTCAAGGTCAAGAACAACATCCATATCAACACCTCTGCCGATAAAGTTCCTGCCTGCCTTCAGCTCGAAGCAGTCACCATAATAATCTCCGTTAACACCAATGAGCCATCCGACTGTCGGTTCACTCAGAGCAGCGGAACCAAAACTGACCGTTTTATTGTCGTTGTTGATGTAATCCTGATTGGAGCGTCCGACAAGTTCATTCCACGAGGGTCTTTCTGTTGTCGGTTCGGGCTGAGGTGTCGGCGGCTGCGGCGCAGGCGGTACAGGTGGTGCAGGCGGTGTCGCATCCTGATAATAATTCTGATCTGACTGATAGACGGGTGCGGAATAAGACGGATTTATATTCGGAACTTCCGGTGTATAAACGGGCGTCTGCTGATATTCCGGCGAAGGCTGATAAACAGGCGCATAATAAGGTGAAGGGCTTGGCGGCTGCTGAGGCTGTACCGGTGGTGAATACTGCGGTGAGGAAACGTTCGGCGCATAGGCAATATCGGGAAGTGCGGGCTCATCTTGTTCATTGCTTTCTGCCATTTGTATCGCCTTATCGAGAGATACCGTCCTTTGCTCGGAAAGTACATCGTCTGTTTCTGTCAGGGCAAGCGTGTCTTCAATAAAGGGATCGACTTTTTCGGACTGTTTGTTCTGCATTATCAGACAATGCGGACAAGTACCGTACTTATCTGCATCGTAGAAATGACCGTTGGGACATTTAACAGATCTCATTAATAAAACCTCTTTTCATCTTTTTTCTATATCATATACCTTACTGTTATTATAAAGTATAGAATAGGCATTTTTGTCAAAATGTACTTTTTGACCTATTTTTTGTAACTTTTTGCAGCTCACTGTCAATTTCAGCATTGATCTTTCTTTTCCGCAATGCCGTTGAAGTAATCTATCATTACAGAAGCGGACAATTGGCTTTTCTCAAAATCCTTTTTCGGTATTGAAAACAGAAAGGAAGTGATTTCTTCGGGCATTACAATTTCCTTTGATTTGAAAAAACGGCGGTTAAAATCATTTTCCGTGATATTTTTCAAGCCGCTTACCAACATTACCAATATCCGTATGATATTGAATATATCGTCTTGACGGCTTTTTTCAATATAGTCCTGCAATTCATTCGGGTCGGTTTTTCCACTGCCGTTAATTCCCGGAAAATCACAGATGACAAAACCTCTGTCCCTGATATATCTTAAATTTGCGACACTGAGATTTCCGTGGTAAAGATTTTTTTCGTGAATCACCGAGATCGCTCTCAGCGTCGGCAATATCAGTTTTACAGCGGTTTCGCAGGGAATTTTTTGATTCTTATTGATATAATCCTCCGCTGTCATATCGGAGATATATTCGTTGACCGAAAAAACAGCGATCTCATTTGTTTTGAAGGTATAAACACGCTGTATAAAATCCACATCATAGATCGATGCGAGCTTTTCATAAAATTCACAAAAATATTCCGCATTCTGATATTTCAGAAAATCATCTATCATTTCTTTCGGCTCGGAATAGGAATGATAGTAGAGCTGGCGTATCACCGCTTTGCGTTTCATTATAGTGTCATAGGCAATATACGAATAGCCAAATTTATCACTTTCGATAATTTTACCGATATAATAACGGTTTTCAAACATACTTCCTGCTTTCAGCCGATATGGATCGGATATGCCGTCTTCCCCGGAAAAGCCGCAGTAGGGACAAATCCCGAAATCATTTTCCGTTTTTTCCATACACGATATGCAGTATTTCAATTTCTCTCCTCCTGTCGGTCAGATCAATTCGATCTGATTTTCGCTGTTGGCAAGCATTAAAACCGTACCCGATTCCATTAATACACCTATATTTTTCGGAAGTCTTTTTCCGTTGACAAACGTACCGTTTGCCGAACAGTCGGTGACAATAAATCTGTGGTATCTGTCACTGTATTTGATTGCACAGTGAATTTTGCTGACCTGACCTGATGTAATGACCAGATCACACCTTTTCGACATTCTTCCGACAATGGCGGTATAGATGGAATCCAGTGTAAAGGACGAGCCAACAGACGGACCCTTGATCACTGTGATCCTGCCCTGCTTTAAAACGGAATCGCCTGAAACAACGGAAATTTGTGTTCCGAAACTCATATTAACACCTCCGTCAACGATAGGTCGCAATGATGACCGTTGTGTTATCCTGCGACTTTCCGTTGGAATATTCCATTGCGGTTCTGGTCAGTGTGTCAGCCGCTCTCTGACAGTCAAAATAGTTATCCTGAATCACTGCCAAAATTTGTTCGTCGGAAAGACGCTTGTACAGTCCGTCACTGCATAAAACGATCATATCTCCTTCATTCAGACGGAAAGGGTGCCGATTTACCTCGATCACGGAAACATTGCCGATTCCGAGAAAACTGATCAGTGCTTCTCCCCTGCCGATTTCACTTTGATATTTCTGCCTTGTTATTTTTCCTGCATTCAGCAGATTGTCAAGGGTCATTTTATAGTTATGCTGAGGTACCATATCATAAATTTGGTTGTCACGGATAAAATAGATCTTGCTGTCGCCCACGGAAAGCCAGTTGATGAAATGATCGGCAATGACGATGGAAACAATGGTGGTACCTGCTTCCAGTCGTTTTCCGCTGGCATCTTTCAGGGAATACACGATACGGTCAAGCCGCTTTGCCTCGCGGAACAGAAAATCATTATAGCTGTGGGGAGCTACTTCGGTTTCGATAAAATCATTTAACAGTGTCTGCACCGAAATTTCGCTCGCCTGCTCCCCGCCTTTCAGACCTCCCATTCCGTCACATACAACAGCCAACAGTACATCGTCTTTTTCCTGAAAACCAAATCTGTCCTGCTGATATTCCCGTGTCCCGATAATGCTTGAGGAGTAAATACGGGGCGTAAGCTTCACTTCCAATCTTTCCGTTGTGGCATAGTATTCGTTTGTATAATCGTCCATTGTTTCCATCATCTGACCTCCAGTTTAAGCACATACCTGTTGCTGGCAAGGTATATCGAATCATAGCCGTTCACGTGATAGGTGATCTCCTGCTCTATTTTTTTATTGTTGACATACGTTCCGTTCAATGAGTGGTCGGTTATATAAAAGCTTTTCTGATTGCTGTCATACATCACGGTACAGTGTTTGCCGCTGATAATATCGCCTTCAATGACCACTCTGCTTTTTTTTCTGGAGCGTCCTATCGTGATATTGATGTCCGGCGTGATCGCCGAATCATAGACCGTTCTGTTGTCAATCATTATTTTCACATACGGAACATTATTGGAAATCGGCTTGATTTTCTCGCTTCCCTTGATGGATATATCTTTTGTTTTGCTCTCCGGAACACCTTTGAAAAAATCGGGAATGGCATTTAAGGAAAGCTGCTTTGTATAATCCGTTACCGTCGTTTTGTTTTTGTGATATTCCCGTTCGATCACTTCGATAAATTCTAATACGGTTTTGGTGCGGTCAATCGATTTTATCATCAGCGCATTGTCAACCGCGTCCGAGATCTCATTGCTGATTCCCTTTCCGCAGGAACTGAGTTTCGGATAATCCGCTCCGGAAAGCCTTTCGGGTGCGGTGGGAACCATTGTTCTTGTCAGCATAAAATAATAGGTGCTGGCAAGCGCGTAAAGGTCGGTGTAGGGGCCCTGCCGTGCGGTCGTTGTATATTGTTCAAGAGGTGCAAAGCCGTGTTTCAGCGTGATAGTGAATTTCGTATTCGAGCGGTGAAAATAATCTTTGGCGCTTCCGAAATCGATGATCACCACCCTTTCTATCTCCTTATCCGACCGCAGCACCATTATATTTTCGGGGCTGATGTCACGGTGAAGATACCCTTTGTGTTTATGAATGGCGTCCAGTGTTTTTCCTGCTTCAATAATGATTTGATTAGCTGTATCGGCATCAATTCCGTCGGGAGAGGATTTGATCAGTTGTTTCACGGTTACACCGTCAAGATACTCCATTACATAATATGCCGTGCCGTTGGTTTCAAAGTTATCCATAATATGTACAACGCCGTCAAGACCGCCGAGCGTTTCCAGCGTTTCGGATTCTTCGATAAACCGCTTGACACCGTGTTTGAATTCGGGCAGATTTTTGCTTGTCGGAACATTGACACGCTTTTTGTCAGCATCGCGGACAACGATCCCCACAGGAAAAAATTCCTTGATGGCGCAGCGCTTCTGATTGATCAGATCATAGGCAATATAGGTAATACCGAAACCTCCCGAACCGAGAATTCGTCCTATATAATATCGGTTGTTCAGAACCGTTCCGACGGAAATGCCTTCTTCGTTATCCTCCCCCTCACCCGTATAGCCGCATTTGCTGCATTGACGGTTATGAAAGGTTTTATTAAAACAATTCGGACAAAAATGAAAGTCCATTGATTCTCACTTCCTGTTTCATTGATTCCAGCTGATCGAAAAATGCACCGTACCTGCCGTGATGACATCATTTTGATGCAGACGGCGGCTTTCGGTCAGTTTGATTCCGTTCAGGGACGTTCCGTTGGTGGATTTCAAATCCGTTACATAAATCCCGCCGTCCTTCTGTTCCAAGACAAAATGTACTCTTGCGATATATGGGTCGTTAATTTTTAGTCCGCAGACCTTACTTCTGCCGACAACCAAACTTTCGGCAAGTTCCGCATCAAAGCTTTGTTTTTCGCCGCTGCCCAGAACAACACCTATATGAAGCATTATCGTTTTGATTTTCGGCGGTTCAATATTGACAACATATTGTTTATCGCTTTCAAGTTCACGCTGAACGGCAATATGCTCAATGACGGTAGGATCATTTTTGCTATTATCGGGCAATGTTTCATTATGATAATTCGGAGTTGGAGTGGGAATCGGATTCGGATTTTGCGGCGGCTGCGGCAGATCATTCGGATAGTTGCGATAAATCGGCAGAGGAACGGTATTTTTTGATTTTGACTTTCCTTTCGCAAGAATGATAATGGTGATGATAAGCAATATCATTACCGCAGCAGAAGCCGACAGAATGATGATCATTAACAACGGCGATTCTTCCTCTACGCCGTCCAGTTTCACCTCAAACACTTCCGAAAGCTTATTTTTTTCCATAGAATGATCGGTAATGCCTTTGCCGGCGATAGAATAGGTTCCCTTGATGACAGGATCATCAAGGGTAATGACTGCCGTGTTATTGCTGTAGGAAACAGCAGTGATCTTCAATGCTTCGTTTCTATCCTTGTTTGTTACCGTATAGCTTGCTGCCTTGTCCGCATTGAGAACATCCTCGCTGAATGTGATACTGATTTTATCTTCTCCGTCAAGCGCGGCTTTGATAATTTTCGGCTCTACTTTATCGGGCTGCCAGCGTGAAAGAAAAACATCCTTGGTTTTTGTGATATTTTCATCCTTGAATTTTACGGAGATCTGCGAAATTTTGTTGCTGACATTGTTAGATGACGCAGAAAGCGAGATCACCATTGAATTGTTGATCTGTCCGAGAATTTCGTTTAAAACGGTTTTACAGTCCTTTTCCACCGTCACTCTGTTGATGGTGCCTCCCGTTGTTCTTGACAGCGCACCGAGTTCCTTTACTTCATCGTCACGATTGCTGATCAGTGCAACGGAATAAACCGGCAGATTGTATTTATTTAAAAGATTGATGGTTTCGTTTGCCGTTTCCTCCCCAACGCTGAAATCATAGCCGTCGGTAAAAAGAACACATTCTTTGCGTTTATATTGGTCGTCGGTATTGCTGTCGGAAAGCCTTGCGGTATATGCCAATGCCGAAAAAAGAGAGGTTCCGTTCTCATTGCTTCTTAAATTGTTGATAATATTCGTCAGGTCTTTTTCCTTTTCGTCCGAGCAATAAACATTTTTTACCTCTTTGCCAAAGGTAATAACAGTGAGTCTGTCTTTTTCATCCATATTTCTGCGGAAATCCAGAACAGCCGATTTCATTCCCTGAAATCGTTCCGCCGGTATGGAAATGGAAATATCGATCAGAAAATAATAATCAATATGCTGCCCCGATTCACCGAATTTTTCGATATTGGTGCATTTGAGCTGTTCGTTTTCAAGATAAACGGATAGGTTATCCAAACTCATCTCCTGATATTTTTCGACAGGAACATACACCTTTACATCGGGCATTTTGGCATAAACCTGTTCAATTTCCGCCGATACGAGCGAATCATTGGCAGCATAGGTATTCACTGTCATTACACCGTTGAAAGCAGTCAACACCAATACTGCCGCTGCGATGAACGAGATCATCTTTTTTATATATTTCTTTCCCATATTCTGCCCTCCCTGCAAAATGGTATAAATTCAAATGAGGTACTTCCGATTTGTATGACATCGTGTTCGTTCAAAACCGTGCAATCCTCCAAAAGTGTATGGTTAAGATAGGTGAGCGTTCCCATTCCGGGACAAAGATAAAATTTTATGCTTTTTTCATCATAAACAACGGAACAATGATTTCGGTTCGCGATCCCTGTATCATCATCGATCACAATATCCATATCAATATCGCGTCCGATTCTGTTGAAACCGTGATGGAGCCTGTAGTCACGTCCAGCCTGCGTTCCGTCCAGTGTCACGATCCAACCTGTGACAAAATCGTTTCCTTTGACAGGCGAGTAATAGGAAACCGTTTTAGAATCCTCTAAATCCGGCTCATCACTTTTTTGATGAATGACGATTTGTCGTACATTGGGTTTATTCAAGGCGCTGCCGAAAACTTTTGACGTAACACCACACTGAGGACATATACTGTATAAGTCACGGTCAAAAATATGTCCGCTGCTGCATATTACAATATCCATAGTGGTTCACTTTCTTTCTAATTTCTGATCCAGACGGCAATAGCGGAATAGTTATCCGCATTGGTTCCTTTGCCGTTTTGTTCGACCTCCTGTGCCATCGTGCCGAGCCACTGTTCGGGAGAATCCGCACTTTCCAAAAGTTCTTCCATTCTTTTTTCTTCGATATTTTCCCAAAAACCGTCCGAACAAAGAAGAAAAGACAAGTGATTTTTTGTCGGCTCCGCGGAAGCAAGTTCGTATTTCATTGTTCCCCATTCCGCACCAAGCACTCTTAACAGTCTGTTTCGGTCGGGATGATGACGAATTTCATTTTCCTCTATCTCCCCTATCTGCACTAGCATTTGAGGAACACTGTGGTCAAGCGTCCGCGTTTGCAGCTGATTTTCCGCAAAGCAGTAGCAACGGGAATCCCCTATATGTCCGAAACGATATTGTTCTCCGAAAATTTCCAGAACAACCAGTGTTGTTTTTAGTCCGTTCTGACAGTGGGTTTCTTCTTGCTTTTGCAGCAGTCTGTTCTGAGCCGTTTCAAAGCAGGAAGATAAAAAATCATCGTTTCCGTGTTGTGACAAATAGAATTCTTCAGCAGTTTTTACAGCAATTTCCGATGCCGTGTCACCCATTCCGTGACCACCGAGTCCATCCGCAAGTGCAAAACAATAATCGCTGTTACATTCTGTGATACTGATACTGTCCTCGTTGCTCTCTCTTTCTCCGGGACAGGAAACCGATGCATAAGAAATCATTTGAATACTCTCCTTTTGATGATAATATGTTTTTGATGATTTGTCCGAACAATGTCATATTGAAACCAATTTATGAAATAAATGACGTATCCTGAAGAATCGTTCTTACTTCCTGCAAATATTTTCTGCTGATGGGAATACTGAAATGCTTGATGATGATCTCGTGAGCATTGGAAGATGTAATATGCGATTTGTTCACTATGTAGCTTTGGTGACATCTGAAAAATTTATTTTGAGGAAGTATCTGAACCAGTTCGTCCATTTTAAAATAAAATTCCAGTTCCTCCTGTACCGATATTGCCGCAATCTTTCGTCCGCGGCTTTCAAAAAAATCGATCCCGTCCAGTCGGATATGCTGTAAGCACCCGTGGGATTTGATACTTAAATAATCTGTTTTAGACGATATTTTTTCACTGCAGCAGCGCTGTAGTGCCTGTGACATCGCATTGGAATCATTTTGAAGAATATAATCGAAAATTCTGTATTTATAGCCGTCAAACACATATCGGTCGCTGTCTGCCCAAAAGATGATTTCTGTAGTTTTGCTGATTTTTTTGATCGCTTCGGTCAGTGCAAGCACATTGACATCGGAAAGCGCCGTATCAATAATGATCAGATCTGCCAGAAAATTTCCTTTTGAAACGGCTTCATAGATCTCTTTGCCGCCGTTGAATTCCCAAGTCTTGAATTCTATCAAACTGAAAAGGGCAGCGTCTATGATTTTCTTCACCTGCTTTCGGCGCACCAGTACCGAATCGCATATTGCCACAACAAACAAGCAACCACCAGCTTTTAATAATAAACTATATATTTCAGTAAAAAATCATCGTTTTTTCGTGAATATTGTACATTATATTATAACCTTATTTTTATCACTATGTCAATCTTAATTCTCAATTTTTCAGTGTAATTGACAATGTTTCACATAATTTGGCTTTTTTAAGGGCAAAACCACAATGAAAAAGAATCATTTTTTGAAATACCACATCATATACTATACAAGATCAAAGGAAAGAGCGGTGACGGTATGCTTGTTGTTTTAGAGGTACAGAAAATTTACAGCAAGGATTTGAAACACAAAATCAAATCATTTTTTCACCCCTACAGTATCACGAAAAAAATAATGTCAAAGGGCGATGTTTCCGTTTTGAACATCTGCTATCAGCAATATCACGGAGGTATCAGATTCAACAAAATTTACGACCATACCATCGGAGAATCAAAAACCATTTTATGCAGCAACGATATTTCTTTGAAAGATACTCCCTTTACAAGATTTAACCGCAATGAGTTCAACATTAAAATGATGGAAAATTTTGTGTGCGATGTTTTGAGGCAATGCGCCGACAGATGTGAGAACCTTAAAATATCGTTTTATGACCCTGATGCAGAATACCCTCTGTTTGCTGAAAAAATTCTTGAATATGTGCCGAGCATTACGGTTGTCAGCAATATGCCGCGCTTTTATGAAAATGAATCCGAGCGAATGATGAACAAGATCGGTGCGTCCTACATTGTCAGCAATTCTTTGGAGCGTCTTGCACCGTGCGATATTCTCATCTGTCCGTCAAAAATAAAAGTACATCTTCCCACTGCAAGGGATACCCTGATATTCACCTCCTACAAACCATTGGTATCGACAAGCGGTATTGTCGTGACCGGCTATTATCCCGAATTTCCCCAAAAATATCAAGATTTGAAGCCGGACTGCGTTGACGAACTTTATTTTCTTTCTGCTCTTTATACATTATGCGATAAAGTCAGTCTGGGAAATTTAATGCCTGTCAGGTGCGGAAACGAAAGTTTCGATTTCCTAAAGGACGATCTGATCAAATATATTTCCGCAGCAGGCAGAGCATTAGCGGTCTCCTCCTGATATTTCCTGTTCAAAATGCGGATAATATTGTGTTTTTTGTATTATCCGCATTGTTGATGAAAAATTTTTTAAAAAATTTTTTAAAAAAGTATTGACATTTCGGAAAGAATACGCTATAATCTATCTTGTCGTTGAGAGAGAAACGAAACAACAGAAAAATGCGGATGTAGCTCATCTGGTAGAGCGCAACCTTGCCAAGGTTGAGGTAGCGAGTTCGAGCCTCGTCATCCGCTCCAGTAATCAAAGAACGTATTTTCAAAAATGCGTTCTTTTTCTTTTTGCTACAATTTAACATATCATATTGAAATTAGTCAAAATTTATTATATAATAAATAATTGTGCAGGGTCGTTTTCTTCCAAAACGATCCTATTCAATGGAGTTTCATAATAATGACGTTTTTGTTTCTGAATAAGAATTTTATTTGATGATTGGGAGTGCCTGTTAATGATTAAAAATTATGAACATTTACTTGATAATGTTAAGAGAATTCATTTTGTCGGCATAGGCGGTTCGGGTATGTGTCCCCTTGCCGAGATCCTCCACAGCGAGGGTTACGAGATCACGGGTTCGGACACGGCGGAATCCGATACGCTGATGCGTATTCGTTCCTATGGTATCCCCGTAACAATGGGACACTATCCCGAGACCGTTATTGGTGCGGATCTGGTGGTCTATACGGCGGCTGTCAAGCTTGACAATCCGGAATTGGTTTCGGCAAACGAACATCAGATTCCCACCGTGGAACGTTCCGTAATGCTCGGTGCAGTCGTTGACAAATATCAACGGTCTGTTGCCGTCAGCGGTACACACGGAAAAACTACTACGACCTCGATGATCACACAGATCTTCACAATGGCTAATTTTGACCCGACCGCCGTTATCGGCGCAAAACTTCCGTTTATCGGCGGCAACAGCCGTGTCGGAAAATCCGATATTATCGTCTGTGAGGCGTGCGAATATGTTGATACTTTTCTGCGTATCTTCCCTGCCGTATCGGTTATCCTCAATGTTGACGAAGATCATCTCGACTATTTTGGTACGTTGGAAAGAATCTGCGAGTCATTTACAAAGTTCGTCAATCAGACTTCTTCAATGATCGTCGTTAACGGCGACGACAAGAACTCCCAAAAATGTATCAAGGCAATGGAGCATAACGGTCAAAAAATTGTCACCTTCGGCTTCGGCAAGCACAATGATTTCCGTGCGGAAATCACAGGCGAATCCTCCGTATGCGACAGCTTCGACATTATTTATAATGGAGAGGTTCTTACTTCCGTTCAGCTCAAAGTACCGGGCAAGTATAATGTGATGAATGCTCTTGCCGCTGCTGCGACAACAATTTCTATGGGTGTTTCTCCCGATGATGTCAAAAAGGCGCTTGCGGAATTCAGTGGAGCGCACAGACGGTTTGAAATTCTCGGAAAACCGTGCGGTATTACGGTTGCCGACGATTTTGCCCACCATCCGACAGAACTTCGTGCGACGCTTACTACCGCAATGAGTATGGGATATAAAAATGTCTGGGCGGTCTTTCAGCCGCATACGTTCTCCAGAACGTATATGTTCCTGAACGAATTTGCAGAAGTTCTCGCCATTCCCGACCACGCCATTCTTTCCGAGATTCTTCCCGTGCGTGAAACAAATACGTATAATATTTATGCCAAAGACCTTGCGGATAAAATTGACGGCTGCGTATGGTTCAAGACGTTTGAGGAAATCGCAGACTATGTTACCAAAAAAGCTAAACCCGGAGATCTGATCATCACTATCGGCGGCGGAAACGTTTATATGTGTGCCGATATGATTATGAATAAACTGAGCGGACAATAATAAAATTAAGGTTGTGATGAAAAAATTGGATAAGAGATTGAAGCTGTACGGATTTAATAATCTTACAAAAACCTTGAGTTTTAATATATACGACGTATGCTATGCAAAGACCGAGCGTGAGCAGAAGGATTATATCGCATACATTGACGAGCAGTACAACTCCGAACGTCTGACGAAGATTCTGTGTCAGGTAACGGAAATGATCGGTGCCACGGTTCTGAATATTTCAAAGCAGGATTATGACCCACAGGGGGCAAGCGTGACATTGCTGATCTCTGAAAAAGGGCTGCCCGAAAAAATTGATGAATCGTGCAACTGCGGCAAGTATGTTCACCAGTATTCACAGGAAATTGCGGCACACCTTGACAAAAGCCACGTCACTGTCCATACTTACCCTGAATATCATCCCGACAATGCCATTGCCACTTTTCGGGTAGATATTGATGTTTCCACCTGCGGTACCATATCCCCTCTGAATACGCTTGATTTTTTGATTGACAGCTTCGATTCCGACATCATCACGATCGACTACAGAGTACGGGGATTTACCCGTGACACCGGCGGCAAAAAGCTTTTTATTGACCATAAGATCACATCCATTCAGGACTACATCAAGGATGAAACCCTGAAAAGATATGATACGGTTGATATTAATGTTTATCAGGCAAATATTTTTCATACGCAGTTACTGATCAAGGAGCTGGAACTTCAGAATTATTTATTCAAAACAGATGTGTATGAAATACCGCCAAAAGAAAGACTGGCTATCTCCAACAGCCTGCGCCGTGAAATGATCGAAATTTTCAGCGGCTCCAATGTTTATGAATCAAAATGAGTGAGGGTGAAAAATGAAGCTTTCGCAAAACCGTGCTCCCCTTTATGAAGCATTATGTGAATACAGAGAAAACAGAATCGTTTCTTTCGATGTTCCCGGTCACAAACAGGGAAAGGGAAATCCCGAACTGACGGAATTTCTCGGCAAGGCGTGTATGAGTGTTGATGTGAATTCAATGAAGCCGCTGGATAACCTTTGTCACCCGATCAGTGTCATTAAGGAAGCCGAGGAGCTGATGGCGGACGCTTTCGGAGCAAAACACGCCTTTTTTATGGTGAACGGTACATCAAGTGCGGTGCAGGCGATGGTAATGAGTGTCTGCAAGCGCGGCGACAAGATCATAATGCCCCGTAATGTTCATCGAAGCAGTATCAATGCGCTCATTGTATGCGGCGCTGTTCCCGTGTATGTCAATCCGGGAGTGAATAAGGAACTGGGAATTCCGCTTGGAATGTCGGTCGAAGCAGTCAAACGGGCTGTTTCGGAGAATCCCGACGCAAAAGCAATTATTGTCAATAATCCCACCTATTACGGTGTTTGCTCAAATCTGCGTGAAATCGTTAAAATCGCACATAACGCAGGGATGAAAGTACTGGTTGATGAGGCACACGGCACCCATTTTTATTTCGGCGACTATATGCCGCTTTCGGCAATGAGTGTCGGAGCGGATATGGCGGCGGTCAGTATGCACAAAACAGGCGGCTCACTGACACAAAGTTCTGCATTGCTTTTAAACGAAGGAATCTCTGAGGGCTATGTCCGTCAGATCATCAATTTGACGCAGACTACAAGTGCGTCCTACTTGCTGATGACCTCTCTGGACATCTCAAGAAAAAATCTCGCCCTGAACGGCAAAAGCATTTTTGAGCGTGTCACCTCTTTAGCTTCCTACGCAAGAAAGGAAATCAACAAAATCGGCGGTTTATACGCCTTTTCAAGAGAGCTGATTAACGGTGATGATATTTTTGATTTTGACCCGACAAAAGTTTCCGTACATACAAGAGATATAGGACTGGCAGGCATTGAAGTATATGATATTCTTCGGGATAAGTACGACATCCAAATCGAATTCGGTGACATCGGAAATATTCTTGCCATTATTTCCGTCGGTGACAGGATCCTGAATATTGAACGCCTGATTTCCGCATTGTCCGAAATCAAAAGAAGATATTCCAAAAATCCTGCCGGTATGCTTGACCACGAATATATAGAACCTGTTGTGGAATGTTCACCGCAGGAAGCCTTTTATTCCGATAAAATACAGCTTCCGCTGAAAGATACATTAGGAAAGGTCTGCGCGGAATTTGTGATGTGCTATCCTCCCGGTATTCCGATTCTTGCACCGGGCGAACTGATCACCAACGACGCATTGGAATATATTATCTATGCAAAAGAAAAGGGCTGTAACCTGACAGGTGCGGAGGACATCAACACCGAAAAAATCAATGTGATAAAGTGAGGAGTGAGCTTTCAGATATGGAAATGTGGTATACAGAGGAACAGACGAATCACGTCCGTTTTTCGATACGCTGTGACAAACAGAAATATTCCGCTCAGTCGGATTTTCAGCGTATTGAGATTTTCAGTACACCCGAATTCGGTGATGTACTGGTGCTGGACGACAGAATAATGCTGACTCAGAAAGATGAATTTATTTATCACGAAATGATAACACACGTTCCTATGGCAACCAATCCCGATATTAAGAATGTTCTGGTCATCGGTGCAGGCGACGGCGGCACCGTTCGGGAGCTGACACGATACAAAACGATCGAGAATATTGATATGGTGGAAATTGACAGAATGGTGGTTGACGCCTGTAAAGAATTTCTGCCGACTGTTTCCGCAAAGCTGAGTGACCCTCGTGTTCACATCTATATTGATGATGGACTTCGCTTTGTCAGAAACGTTGAAAACAAATATGACCTGATCATTGTGGATTCCACCGACCCTGTAGGTCCCGGAGAGGGATTATTTACAACAGAGTTTTACGGCAACTGTTACAATGCCTTAAACGGTGAAGGAATTCTTGTCAATCAGCACGAAAGCCCGTTTTACAGAAGCTATTCAAAGGCAATGAAACAGGCACACAAGAAAATTGTGGAGTTCTTCCCCGTCTGCAAGGTTTATCAGGCACACATTCCAACTTATCCGTCGGGACATTGGCTGTTCGGCTTTGCGTCAAAAAAATATCACCCCGTCAACGACCTTGACGAAGGCAGATGGAACGGACTGGGCATTGACACAAGCTATTACAATACAAGACTTCATAAAGGCTGTTTTGCACTTCCTACCTACGTAACGAAGCAGCTTATGGAGGGAGAATAAATTTATCATAACGGAGGACAAAAAATGGGAAAAGCTTTAATTATCGGTGCAGGCGGCGTTGCAAGCGTCTGCATACACAAATGCTGTCAGAACCCCGATGTTTTCGAGGAAATCTGTATTGCCAGCAGAACAAAGTCAAAATGCGACGCTTTAAAGGAAAAACTTGACGGCGGCAAAACAAAAATTTCAACTGCACAGGTGAATGCAGACAATGTTGATGAGCTTATCGCGCTGATCAATGAGTTCAAACCCGATGTTGTCATTAATCTGGCACTTCCGTATCAGGATCTGACCATTATGGATGCTTGTCTGGCAACAAAGGTGAACTATGTCGATACCGCCAACTATGAGCCGCTTGACACGGCAAAGTTTGAATACAAATGGCAGTGGGCATATCGTGAGAGATTTGAGCAGGCAGGCATTACGGCACTGCTCGGCAGCGGCTTTGACCCCGGTGTTACGGGTGTATTCAGTGCTTATGCGATGAAGCACGAATTTGACGAGATCAACTATATTGATATTCTTGACTGCAATGCAGGCGACCACGGTTATCCGTTCGCTACGAATTTCAATCCCGAAATCAACATTCGTGAAGTTTCTGCGAAAGGCAGTTATATAGAGGACGGCAAATGGGTAGAAACAGAGCCTATGGAGATCAAGCGCGTATATGATTTCCCCGAAATCGGTGAAAAAGATATGTACCTGCTTCATCACGAAGAACTGGAATCACTCGCCCTCAATATTAAGGGCATTAAAAGGATCCGTTTCTTTATGACATTCGGTCAGAGCTATCTGACACATCTGAAGTGTCTTGAAAATGTCGGTATGACCTCTATTGAGCCGATCGAATTTGAAGGAAAACAGATCGTACCGCTTCAGTTCCTCAAAGCAGTTCTTCCCGACCCTGCTTCGCTCGGTCCGAGAACCAAAGGAAAAACCAACATCGGCTGTATCTTTATCGGCAAAAAGGACGGCAAGGACAAAACCTATTACCTTTACAATGTATGCGACCACGAAAAATGTTACAAAGAAGTCGGTTCGCAGGCAGTTTCCTACACCACAGGCGTTCCTGCAATGATCGGTGCAGCAATGCTTCTGACAGGAAAATGGAACAAGCCTGGTGTTCACAACATTGAAGAATTTGACCCCGACCCGTTTATGGACGCGCTGAACCAATTCGGTCTGCCGTGGAAAGAAAGCTTCCATCCCGATCTGGTTGAGTGATGGTTGGTGCGTGAGGGAAGCCGCAGGGCTCTGCCCTGCTAACCACCCCGCAACCTTTCGAGAAAGCTTGACCAAAGCTTTTCATTTACCCTACGGGGTGAAAACAGTGTCTTTCAGGCACTGTTTTATTTTTATAAAACAGTTGAGGTATCATTATGAAAAATATTCTTTCTCTCCCCACTCCCTGTTATGTCATTGACGAGGGAGCATTGATCAAAAATCTTAAGATTTTGAAACAGGTCGAGGACAAAACAGGCTGTCACGTTCTTCTTGCACAAAAAGCATTTTCGGCTTACCACGTTTATCCGCTGATCGCACGGTATATCAGCGGAACTACCGCCAGCGGACTATATGAAGCAAGATTAGCATATGAGGAAATGGGTAACAAACAAATACACTGTTTTTCTCCTGCCTACAAGGACGAGGATTTTGACGAACTTCTGAAAATGTGCGACCATATTGTTTTTAATTCGTTTTCACAGTGGAGGCATTTCAGAGAAAGGGCGATGGCAGCTTCAAATGTCGAGTTCGGTTTGAGAATCAATCCCGAATATTCGGAAATCGAAACGGATATTTACAACCCCTGTTTTACGAATTCAAGGCTCGGCATTACACTTGAAAATTTCGAGGAAAGTGAATTTGACGGAATCAGCGGACTTCATTTTCATACGATGTGCGAACAGGGTGCGGAAACGTTGGAAAGGACGCTGAAAGTCGTCGAAGAAAAATTCGGCAAGTATTTTTATCGTATGAAGTGGATCAATTTCGGCGGCGGTCATCATATCACAAAGGATAACTACAATATAGACAAACTTACGGAATGTATTGATCATATAAAAAGTAAATATGATGTTCAGGTGTATATCGAACCGGGCGAGGCGGTAGCTCTCAATGCAGGTTATCTTGTTACTTCCGTACTTGATATAATTGAGAATCATATGAACATTGCGATCGTTGACACATCTGCCGCCTGCCATATGCCCGATGTGCTGGAAATGCCCTACCGACCGTATATTATCGGTTCGGGCGAACCCGATACACTTCCCTATACTTATCGGCTCGGTGCGCCTACGTGCCTTGCCGGGGACGTGATAGGCGATTATTCTTTTGAGCAGCCGTTGACTGTCGGTGATAAGTTGGTGTTCACGGATATGTCGATTTATTCTATGGTGAAAAACAATACATTTAACGGTATGCCCTTACCGTCAATTTATCTTTTGAACAATGACGGAAGTACAAAATTGCTGAAAGAATTTGATTACAGCGACTTCAAAAGACGATTATAAAAGGGTGCAGCGTCACGCTGCCCGAGGTCAAGGGCGAGGTCAGCCCTTGTCGGGGGTTAGGGGCAGACAGCCCCGACTGTCCTGCCTCACTATTTAAAAAACTGTCAAAAAAGCTCCACAGCAACTTTTTACCGTTGCTATGGAGCTTTTTGATTGGATGGTGAAGGAAGAAATTTTATTTATAGTACTTGCCGCGCTCAACGTAAGAGGTATGGAGATACTTGTGAGCTTTTTCCTTTCCGGGTGCTTCAAAGTATTCATCATAGATCATCTTGATAACGGGGCTTTCTTCACAGCAGCGATATTCCGCATTTGCGTCATAATCGTAGAGTGCTTTTGAACGAAGTGCCTTATAATCAACATAGTTGCTGACACTGTCACTTCTGATCGGCTGACCGCCGCCGTTGATACAGCCGCCCGGACAAGCCATAATCTCTACCATCTGGTAGTCTGCTTCGCCTTTCTTGGTCTTTTCAAGAAGCTTGCGTGCATTGGCAAGTCCCGATGCGACAGCAACGTTGATCTTTACGCCTGCTACTTCATATGTTACGGTACGGATCGCCTCCGGACCTCTGACTTCTTCAAAGTCGATCTTCTTGAAGTCGCCGTCAAGTGTTCTTGCCGCAGTACGGAGAGCAGCTTCCAGTACACCGCCTGTTGCGCCGAAGATCGCGCCGCCGCCTGTTGCTTTATTAAACGGTGCGTCATAATCCTCGTCCTCGAGGTCGGTCAACTGTATGCCGGCACGTTTGATCATTCGTGCAAGCTCTCTTGTCGTCAATGCTACATCAACATCATCATATGCTTCCTCGGAACGGAGCTGCGGACGCGTTACCTCAAATTTCTTTGCGGTACAGGGAATGACACTGACAACAAATACCTTGTTCGGGTCAAGATTGTTCTTCTCGCAGTAGTAGCCCTTGAGAACGGCACCAAACATTGCCTGCGGTGATTTGCAGGTAGAAAGGTTCGGGATAAATTCGGGATAATAATGCTCAACAAATTTTACCCAGCCCGGACAGCAAGAGGTAAACATCGGCAGAGTGCCGCCGTTCTTGATTCTCTCGACAAGTTCGTTGGCTTCTTCAATAATGGTAAGGTCGGCGGTAAAGTCCATATTGAATACGGTAACATCTTCACCAAGACGACGGATGGCAGCCGCCATTTTACCCTCTACATTTGTGCCTATCGGCAGGTCAAAGCTTTCTCCGAGTGTCGCTTTGATGGACGGAGCGGTATAGAAGATCACTTTCTTGTCGGGGTCGGCAATTGCGTCCCAAACTTTATCTTCCTGACTCTTTTCTGTCAAAGCGCCTACCGGACAGCTTACAACGCACTGACCGCAGCCTACGCACGGTGAATCGTCAAGGCTCTTGTCAAATGCGCTGCCTACGTGAACGCTGAAACCACGCTTGATAGCGCCGATAACCGACACCGACTGAACTTCTTTACAAGCGGCAACACAGCGCATACACTGAATACACTTATTGTTGTCGCGAACGATATACGGTGAAAGGTCATCTATTTCGTGTATCGGCTTTTCGGACTGGAATCTGTCCTCGTCAACACCGTATTCTGCGGCAAGACGCTGAAGTTCACAGTTATTGCTTCTTACACACGAAAGACATTTTTTATGGTGAGTGGAAAGAAGAAGCTCAAGTGTCGTTTTTCTGGATTTTCTTACGGCAGGCGTATTGGTAAATACCTCCAAGCCCTCCTCTGCGGGATAAACGCAGGCCGCAAGAAGTCCTCTGCGGTTCTTGGCTTCTACCATACAGACACGACAGGCACCGATACAGTTAATATCTTTCAGATAACAAAGTGTTGGAATCTCGATATTTGCTTCCTTGGCAGCCTGTAAAATAGTGTATCCTTTCGGTACTTCAACGGGTATGTTGTTTATTTTAAGATGTACAGTTTCCATTTGTTATCCCCTCCTTAACCTGTGATGATCGCATCAAACTTACAGTTTGTGATACAAATGCCGCATTTGATGCACTTACTGCTGTCGATAACGTGCGGCTGTTTAACGGTACCGCTGATCGCACCAACAGGACAATTTCTTGCGCAGCGTGTACAGCCTTTGCACTTATCGGGGATAATTTCATATCTGATGAGCGACTTACAGACACCTGCTGGACATTTCTTCTCGTCGATGTGTGCAACATACTCATCTTTGAAATACTTCATTGTGGAAAGTATCGGGTTCGGCGCTGTCTGACCCAATGCGCAAAGTGACGATTTCTGCATATGCTGTGCCAGCTCGTCGATCTTTTCGAGGTCATCGGGTTCGCCGTTGCCCTTTGTGATCTTATCAAGATACTGGAGAAGTCTTTGTGTACCGACACGGCACGGTGTACATTTGCCGCAGCTTTCGTCAACGGTAAATTCAAGATAGAACTTCGCAATATCTACCATACAGGTATCTTCATCAAGGATGATCATACCGCCCGAACCCATCATTGAGCCGATGGCGATAAGACTGTCATAGTCGATCGGTGTATCGATATGCTCGGCAGGAATACAGCCGCCCGAAGGACCGCCTGTCTGTGCCGCCTTGAACTTTTTGCCGTTGGGAATACCGCCGCCGATTTCTTCAACAATTTCACGCAGCGTTGTACCCATCGGAATCTCAACAAGACCAACATTGTTGATTTTGCCGCCGAGTGCGAATACCTTTGTGCCGCGGCTCTTTTCGGTACCGATCGATGAATACCAATCGCTGCCGTTCAGAATAATCTGTGCGATATTAGCGTATGTTTCAACGTTGTTCAGTACCGTAGGCTTGCCGAAAAGTCCCTTTACAGCAGGGAACGGCGGACGGGGATGCGGTTCGCCCCTGTTGCCCTCGATAGATGTCATCAGCGCGGTTTCCTCACCGCATACAAACGCACCTGCACCAAGACGAATTTCCATATCAAAGTCAAAACCCGAACCGAATATATCTTTACCGAGGAAGCCTTTTTCTCTTGCCTGCTCGATTGCAATAGTAAGACGCTGAACGGCAATGGGATATTCTGCTCTGACATATACAAAGCCGTGATGTGCACCGATGGCATAGCCTGCGATGATCATTGCTTCAATGATACACTGTGGGTCGCCTTCCAGAATGGAACGATCCATAAATGCACCCGGGTCGCCTTCGTCGGCGTTACAACAGACATATTTTACATCGCCCTGTGAAGCACGTGTAAACGACCATTTTCTTCCCGTCGGGAAGCCGCCGCCGCCGCGTCCGCGGAGTCCGGAATTAAGAACTTCATCAATGACCTGGTCGGGGGTCATTGATGTCAGTGCTTTGGCAAGAGCCTGATAGCCGTCCATTGCAATATATTCTTTGATATTTTCAGGGTCGATAACACCGCAGTTTCTGAGAGCAATACGAAGCTGCTTTTTATAGAATGGTGTTTCGGAAAGCGAAAGGATAGAGCCGTCACTGTGAACGGTTTCCTGATAGAGAAGGTCTGTTACAACATTGCCTTCTACAAGGTGCTCTTTTACGATTCTTTCAACACCCTCCGGCGTTGCCTGTGAGTAGAACGCACCCTCCGGATATACGATCATAATCGGACCGAGGGAACAAAGACCGAAGCAGCCTGTTCTTACGACAAGGATCTCATCCTCTATACCGTTATCTTTCAAGCTCTTTTCGAGTGCTGCGATTACCTTTTTACTGCCCGAAGACGTACAGCCTGTACCTCCGCAGACAAGAACCTGCTTGCGATAGCCTGTTTTCTCTGCCAGCTTTTCGCCCTGCTCTTTTACCAGCTTTCTTACGAGAACCAGTTCCTCATATTCTTTTTTGATTTTATTCAGTTCATCAATTGTCATCAGTTGCTGCCCCCTTCCTCTGCTATATATTTATCGATAATCTTGTCAACCTGGTCGGGGGTCAACTTACCGTAAACATCCTCATCGATCATCATTACCGGTGCCAGACCGCACGCGCCTACACAACGGCAAGAATCGATGGAAAACAGTCCGTCGGCGGTACATTCGCCGCTCTTGATACCGAGTTTTTTCTCCACCTCGGCAAGGATCTTATCGGCGCCCTTTACATAGCACGCCGTGCCAAGACAGACGCTGATTCTGTGTTTGCCCTTCGGTGTCAGGCTGAAACGAGAATAGAAAGTTGCAACGCCGTAAACCTCACTCAGCGAAACACCAAGTCCGTCAGCAACCGTCTGCTGAACTTCGATCGGAAGATAGCCGTATATCTCCTGTGCTTCGTGAAGAACGGGCAGCAAAGCTCCCGGTAATTCTTTATTTTTGTCAATTACTTCCCGTAGCTTTTGCTGTTGTTCAGGAGTGTCCTTGAACGCCGGAACAGTTTTTTCTGCCATTTATATTCCTCCCGGATTTTTATTAAATTACCGTTTCAGAAAACTGAACGAAATTTGATTCTATTATACTTCTAATTTTGTTTAATGACAAGGCATTTTTGGCAAACATTCGACAAAAATACTATATAAATTTAAGCAATTTTTTTAAAATTTATAACCAATAACTAATAATAAAAACTGCTTTTTTAACATAAAGTACATATTATAAATCATTACAGAATATAGTTTTGTTTATTTTTAATAGTAAAACAAAAAATCCGCCGATTTATTTTTTAATATAACTCAGCGGATTTTTTAATGAGATTTATTGTTGATTTTAACGAATTGTTTTTTCACCGATTATCATTCAGCATCGAAATTTTCTATCACTTTACGGGTTTGTTCAATATCGTTTTCGGTATGTGCAAAAGACATAAACATTGCTTCAAACTGAGAGGGCGCAATATAGATCCCGTTTTTGAGCATATAACGATAATAGGAGGCAAATGTTTCCGTATTTGAGGTTTTGGCGGATCGATAGTCGGTAACTTTTTGGTTTGTAAAGAATACACTCATCAGAGAACCGACACGGTTAATGCTGACACTGTTGCCAAACCGTTTGTGATAGGCTCTTTCAAGCAAAGACATCTTTGTATCGATTTCGGAATACAGATGCGCATTTTCACTCAAAATTTTCAGTGTTGTAATGCCGGCGGTCATCGCTACGGGATTACCGGAAAGCGTACCTGCCTGATAGACCTTTCCGACAGGGGCAACACAATTCAAAATCTCGGCTTTTCCGCCGTAAGCACCGACAGGCATACCGCCGCCAATGATTTTTCCGTAGGTAACAAGGTCAGCATCGACTCCAAAATATTCCTGTGCGCCTCCGAAAGCCAGACGAAATCCTGTGATGACCTCATCAAAAATCAGAACGGAATGGTTTTTCGCCGTAATATCGCGCAAAAAAGCAAGGAAGCCTTTCTGTGGCGGCACTACTCCCATATTGGCGGCAACAGGCTCAACCACGACGGCGGCAATTTTATCTTTGTACTCTGCAAAAAGCTGTTCAACGGAGTCTGTATCGTTATAATCCGCCAACAGCGTATATTGTGTAAACCCCGACGGAACGCCCAGACTGTCGGGTACAGAGGAAGTCATTGCTCCCGAACCTGCTTTGACAAGAAGACCGTCACTGTGACCGTGATAACAGCCGATAAATTTGATAATATAATCCCGTTTTGTATATCCTCTTGCAGCTCGTATCGCACTCATTACCGCCTCTGTACCGGAGTTCACCATTCGGATTTTTTCTATATTCGGCACTTTGGAAGTAATGAAGTGCGCTATTTCATATTCTTTTTCGGTAGCTGCTCCGAATGTCAAGCCGTTTTCAACGGACTTCTTGACAGCGGAAATCACAGCTTCGTTTGCGTGTCCGAGAATCAGAGGTCCCCACGAACCTACATAATCGATATATTCGTTTCCGTCAACATCGAACAAATGAGAACCGCTGCCCCGTTCGATGAATACAGGGTCTGTTCCAACTGCCTGACAGGCACGGACGGGAGAGTTCACACCACCCGGAATGTATTTTTTTGACTGCTCGAAAAGATATTTGGATTTTGTATGTTTCATTTTGTTTACCCCTGTTCGTTAAGCCATTTTGCTGCGTCCAATGCGTGATAGGTGATGATGATATTTGCTCCTGCACGTTTGATGGCGATAAGGTTTTCCAAAACGATTCTTTTTTCATCGATCCAATCGTTTTGCGCTGCCGCTTTTACCATTGAATATTCGCCGCTGACGTTATAAGCGGCAATCGGAGCGTTAACAGTGAGTGATACCTCTTTGATGACATCCAGAAAAGCCAGTGCAGGCTTCACCATTATGATATCCGCGCCCTCCTCTATATCGGCAATACATTCGCGAATGGCTTCTTTTCCGTTGGCATAGTCCATCTGATAACTGCGGCGGTCACCGAAAACGGGTGCTGACTGTGCAGCGTCACGGAAGGGCGAATAATAACCCGACGCAAATTTGGCACTGTAGGACATTATCGGAATATTCACAAAACCGTTCTCATCAAGTGCCTTTCTGATATAGCCGATTCGTCCATCCATCATATCAGAGGGTGCGATCATATCTGCTCCCGATCTTGCAAGACTGACAGACATTTTTGCCAAAAGCGGCAGCGTTTCGTCATTCAGGATTTCTCCGCTGCAAATCAGTCCGCAGTGTCCGTGAGAGGTATATTCGCACAAACACACATCTGCGATCACAAGAAGCGACGGAGAGTATTCCTTAATGAATCGGATGGCTCTCTGTGTAATGCCGTTTTCGTCATAAGCACCGCTTCCCTGTTCGTCCTTACGCTTCGGAATCCCGAAAATCAGAATACTTTTTACCCCACTTGATACGATTTTGTCAAGTTCCTCCGAAAGCCGATCAATGGAATATTGATAAATACCTGGCATTGAGTCAACGGGATTTTTGATATTCTCACCCTCAATGACAAAAATGGGATAAACCAGTTCATCAACCGAAAGCCGCGTTTCACGCACGAGCGAGCGTATTGTTTCGTTTGCTCTAAGTCTTCGCATTCTTTTCATATTTCATACCTCCGCTCCAGTTCTTTGATGATTCCGTCAACATTGTGAATATCGGCGGTGATGTGTTTACTGATACCGTGCTTTGTCAGCTCATCGGCAGTAACTTTTCCAATACAGATAAAGTCAATATGATCATTCAGGACGATTTTTTGATGTGCCAGT
Organism: uncultured Ruminococcus sp.; assembly: GCA_902803805.1. Classification (GTDB taxonomy): domain Bacteria; phylum Bacillota; class Clostridia; order Oscillospirales; family Acutalibacteraceae; genus UBA1213. The sequence goes on along the minus strand of CADCRH010000079.1, from coordinate 4,062 downwards.
TCTTCAAAAAAGCGCCTTACTCCCGACGCACTGGCGAACACAATACAGTTGCACGAATTGATGATGTCGGTGTGATAGGTGAGTGTACCGACAGAATCGTAAAGTGTCATTTTATTGCAGGTGATATGATGTTTTTCAAACACCTTATCCATTTCATCTGTACCTGTGACAGCCCGTACAGATAGAATTTTCTGACCGTTTGTGATATAGTCCTTCAGCTTCTCCGCCAGTGCCAAAGAAGTAAACGATTCGGGAACAAGGTCGGCAATATATCCGTATTTTTTTAAAGCCGCCGCCGTTGCAGAACCGATAACGGCAAATTTGACATCTGACAGTCTGCGGCGATCAAAAGAAATCTCATCGGCAATGTCAAAAAACAGTTTGACCGCGTTCTGACTGGCAAACACTAACCACGAATATTTGAATATATTTTCCAGTTCTGCTGTCAGTCTTGCTTTTTCGGCTTCGTTTATCACCAATGATATTTTGCACAGTCGTGTAACGTCTGCAAAATATCCGTTCAGCGCCGATTTCAGACGGGAACAGAACAGATCCGTTCCGACTGTTCCCAAGCGCAAAGAATGATGACGATAGGTAAAATCATATGCCGCCGTTTCACCGATCACAATAATGGACGGGGGAAGGATTTTTTTCTTTCGCGCCTTTTGTGCAATATCGGAGAGTGTGCCAACAATTTTTCTTTCATCGGGTGAAAAGCCCCGTGAAATGACAGCGGCAGGTGTTGAACCGTCCATACCGCCGTCCATCAACTGACCGGTCAGCGTTTCGATACCCGAAAGTCCCATCAAAAACACCAATGTTCCGTTCAGAGCGGCATATTGGGAAAAATCGATGTGATGATCTGCCGTATGCCCCGTTATCACGTGAAAGGAGCGTGATGACAGTCGGTGTGTCACGGGAATTCCGACATTTTCAGGTACGGCAACAGCGGAGGTGACACCGGGAATCAGCTTGAACCGAAGTCCTGCCGCCTGTAAAGCAAGTACTTCCTCTCCCCCTCGTCCGAATACAAACGGGTCGCCGCCCTTTAAACGAACAACCATATGATATTTTTTCGTGCAGTCGATTAGTATTTCGTTGATCTCGGACTGCTTTTTACTGTGATGTCCGGATGATTTGCCGACATAGATCTTGATACACGACGGTTTTGTTTCGTCAAGCAGGGAATCCGATATGAGATTGTCATAAATCAAAACATCGGCGTTTTTGACCAGTTCCAACCCTTTTACTGTGATAAGGTCTTTTTCGCCCGGTCCTGCGCCTACCAAAAATGCTGTTCCCATTATGCTTCAATCCTTTAACATTTTTTGTGCGAGTGATTTTGCAAGCAATGAGTGCTCGGCGATCTTTGCCGTATCACTCAGATATACACACTTGTCATTTTGATATTTCATTACCGTAAGCGTGATGTGATCACCGTGCAGACTTGCATAGGCACCGACAGCTTGGTGACAGTCGGCATTGATTTCTTTCATCCATTCACGCTCCGTTTCAAGAGCAATCAATGAATGGTAATCATTGATCTCACGCAGCAGATGAAACACTTCACTGTTTGCCTTTGTTTCGGCGGCGATGATACCCTGAGCGGCGGCAGGAACAAAACGGTCGGTATCAAGTGCTTCAAAATGAAAGCGTTCATCGGTATCCAGTCCAAGGCGCCGAATCCCTGCGGCGGCAAGAATCAGCGCATCAAACGGATGTTCCGTAAGCCTGTTGAGTCTTGTCGGAACATTGCCCCTTATGGGCACAAACACCGCATTCGGATAGATTTCTTTTGCCTGACACTGACGGCGAAGGCTTCCTGTGGCAATTTTGGCAATATGATTCCTGTCCGTATTTTTCAGTGTGACGAGAACATCACGAACATCGGCACGTTCCAGACACGCACCGATACACAAACCCTCACCGAGTACGGTCGGCATATCTTTGGCACTGTGTACGGCAATATCAATGGTGCCATTCTGTATCAGCCTTTCAAATTCCAAAACAAAAACCGCTTTGCCGCCGAATTCCGAAGGCGGTTTATCAAGAATTTGATCGCCTGTTGTTTTGATGATGATTTTTTCGGTTCGGCAGCCGAGTGCAGCAAGCCGCTTTTCGATCATTTCCGTTTGGATCAATGCCAGTTGACTGCCTCTTGTACCTATTTTTATCACTTTATTATTTTTCATATCGTTGAATGATTTCCTCGTACAGTTTTATTTTTTCTTCGGGAGAAATATTTCTTGCTTTGACACTTTCTCGGATATTGCCGAGATAATTGGCAAGGTCATCATATTCCGAACCCAAAGAAACATTGATCTTTTCTTTTAAATGACGTGCCAGAAGCGGACTTTTGCCGTCGGTGCAGACCGATACGGTAAAGCCATCACGTTTGAGCACGGACGGAAAGATAAAATCACAGTATGACGCATCGTCAACAGCATTAGACAACTTATTTTCGGCCCGTGACAGAGTGACGATTTTTCTGTTAAGCGCTTTATCATCTGTTGCGGCAATGACAATATCAACCGCTGCAATATCCGACGGGTCAAACTGCCGCCTGATCCATTCGATATGATTTTTGGAATCGATCATCTTTTGTATTTTTTCGGTGACTTTGGGAGAAATCAAACGAATATAAACCTCGAATTCCGACAGCACTTTCACCTTATGAAACGCCGCACTGCCGCCGCCGACAATCAGTATCGTTTTGTCGGACAAATCAACCATAAAAGGAAAATATGCACTCATATTGCCTCCTTGACAAAGCCGATCGCCCTCTTGAAATTCTCTGCCGAGAGGGAGGATTTCAAACGATAGATGTATTTCATTGTTTCACTGTCCTCTCCGTCAGAATGCTGAGAACGATACTCGTGCAGGATCATATCTTTTTTCACCGTATCGAGATGTTCGGAGATGATCTCATTCATCGATACGCTTTCCCCCTGCCGGAGTTTGTCGTTCTGCTCTGATTTCGAGCGGAAATAATCAATATCAAAAAGACGTATGTTTTCGATATTTCGCACAAGACTGTCTATATCTCTCGGAACGGCAAGGTCGATCATCAGACGCGGTTTCTGTGATCTTATCTTTTCGTTCAGCATATCCGCCGTAAAAATATAATGCAGACTGGAGGTTGCACTGATGATCATATCACACTCATCCACAAAAGAATACCTTTCTTTGTAGTCAACCGTGCGTATATTTTTGGGAAAAGTCGCTGCCAAACTGTTATGCGTTCGGGTCGTGGCGGTAATGTCGAAACAATCCATTGAAAGAAGATTTTTCACGGTTGCCGAGCCGATTTTTCCTGTTGCGCCCACCACCAGAATTTTGGCATTTTGAATTGCGTTTTCAACGGCGAAGCTTCGGCACAGATTGGCACTGATCGTACTGACGGATAACGGAAGATAGGCAATTTTTGTGTTTGTTTTAATTTCCTTGGCACAGTGAATCGCCGCCTGAAACAAACGGTTGATCTCATAGCAGGAAAGGTGATTTTTCAGGGAAAAATCATAAGCTTCCTTCACTTGACGCAAAATCTCGTCCTCACCGAACAGCATTGACTCCATCCCTGCCGCCACCCTGAAAAGGTGTTTTTCTCCCTTGCCATCGGGGTATATTCTGATATATCGGCGCAGCAAGGATATATCGACCCCACAAACATCCGCCAGCGCCTGTTCCGCAAAATCGGCATTTTTTTCGGAGATAAAATAAATTTCGGTGCGGTTACAGGTGGAAAGTATCACACTTCCCTTTACACGGTCTCGGAAGCTTTCCGACAAAGCCAGTGTCAGTTTTTTTTCGTCATTGAGTGCTGCTTTTTCTCGAATCGCCAAAGGAGTGTTCTGATAGCTTATACTGATGCACTGCAAATTTTTTCGCCTCTGTTATTCTCATATTCAGGTTCTTTATCAATATTCATTACACAAAAAACGTCTGTATGCGTTGGCACACAGACAGTTTTATATCAGAGCCTGTTTAAAATCTTAGTACCGCACGGCTTTTTGGCACATTTTTCCGCTAACTGCGTCAAAAAGACTTGCCATACGTCAGTAT